>CANLGS010000073.1 GCA_947490035.1 Gemmataceae bacterium | reverse complement strand
TCAGCGGTGGTGCTACCGTAGGAGTGGAACAACAGCGGGTCGTCGTGCGCCTTGCCAGCCTTGTTGCGGGTCGGGTCGTCGTAGATGAAGTGGAACCCGCCGTCGTTGTGCTTGTCCCACGGATTTGGCTGTCCAGGTGGCGGGGGCCACGCATTCTGGCACCGGCGCACGAACACCGCGGCCACCTTGCATAAAGCCGGGTCCGCTTCGCCTGCGGTCTTCAGCGCGTCGAGCGCGAACAGCGTCGCGGACAGGTTCGATTCGATCAGGCTGGGGGCAAGCGTGCCAGGCTCCGGCTTCTTCGGGATTACGCGACAGTAGCCCCACCCGCCGTACTGCTTGTCGGATTCCTTCCAACCGAGCGCGGCCGTGAGCTGCCGCTCCTTGAGGTATTTCACCCACGCGCCGCGGTGCTTCGCGAAGTCCTTCGCGCTGGGGTGCGAGAACGCTTTCAGGGTGAGCGCCGCAGTGTACACGGGGTACTCGAAGCCGCCGCCCGGCGGGTCGATGGCGCCGTCGGCCTTGACGAACTTCGCGAGGAACTCGCAGCCCTTCTTGATCGCGGCTTCGACCGTCGCGTTGCGCGCGTCGAAGTCGTGCGCTTCCTGCAACGCGACGACCGCGAGCGGCGTGAGCGCGACGCCATCCTTGAACGTGCCGTACACGTCGGAGCGCCACGCGCCGTCGGCCGATTGTTGTTTCAGGAGGTAATCGAGACCAAGCGCGAGCGACTGGGCACGCGAGCGCACCGGCACCGGGCGCGGCGGGGGAATGCTGCCCTCGTCGGGCGGCGCAACAACGACGCCTGGGACGGGAGGAACCTCGACCGGCGGTGCCTTGCGCCCGCAGCCGAAGGCGACGATGAGCGCGAGTGCGAGGGGAAAGAAGCGCGACATGGGGAATCTCTTTACTCCGAAGGAGTTGTATTCCTCAGCCCAGGGTCAGCCCGCGCTTCGCGGGCGCCACCCTGGGTAACCTTCGCGGACGACCCCTTCGCCTAACACCCAGGGTGCGCTCGAAGACTCGCGACCCTGGGCTATTGAATACAACTCCTTCGGAGTAAAAACCAAGAGCCGTTACTTCTCCGGCTTCGGCGCGTCCGGCTTCACGGCGGTGTCCTTCTTCTCCTTCGCCGCCTTCAGCACCTCGGTCGGGAACGGCGTGCGGTCGGCCAGCAGCACCAGCAGCGCGCCGGACGTGCAGAACGTCTTGCCGGTGATGCAGTGGTGACCCTGCCAGCTACCGTCCTTGTCCTGGGCCTTCTCCATCCCCTTGAGCATCTTCGTATCCCACTCTTCCCAGTCCTTGCCGCCCTTGAGGATGAGCGCCTCGCTGATGTTCATGAAGCTGAGGAACTCTTCGCCGCCGTTGTTGCCGAACCCGGCCACGAAGTTGTCGTTCTTCACCTGCTTCGCGAGGTTGTCCTGAACCTTGTCGTTCGCTTCGTCGGCCTTCTTCACGTCTTGCAGCGTCTTCTCGGCCTTATCCTTGTCGGCCTTCGGAGCCTTCGGGTCGGCGACGACCTTCTTGGCTTCCTCGGCGTCGCGGCGGAAGCTGTTGAGGATGTCCTGCGAGTTGCCGGCGCCCTGGCTCTGGGCGTACAGCCCGACGCCCGCGTCGCCCGCGCGCCCGGCGCGGGGACCGCCACCGCCCATGACGGTGGAGTCGGGTGAAGTCGTCGGCTTCGGATCAACCCCCGCGAGCTTCATCCCGAGTTTGCCGAAGAAGCCGGCATCGGCGGCCGGGTCTGCCTTCGCGGGCCGTCCGGCCACCGCGACCGGGGCCGCGCCCGTCGTCGCCGAGGTGGACTGCGCCAGCGCCCTCTTCAGCACCACCTCATCGACCACCGCGCCGCGCTCCTTCGCGCGGGCGATGCTCTTGTTGCAGATGCCCATCGACAGCGTCGAGGCCCAACTGCTGTTGCCCGCGAAGCCGCCGTCGGCCGTCTGGTGGCGGACGATCTTGGTCATGGTCTTTTCGAGCGCCGCGACCAGTTTCTTCTCCTGGTCGCCGGACTTGCCGCGGAACTCGGCCAGCACGAGGTTCACCAGGAACGTATCGACATACGGCCCGATCTTGCTCTGGAGTTGCGTGTTCTTCACGTCGGTGACGAACAGCGAATCCTTGTCGGCCTTCTCGACGCGAGCGATGATGAACGCGAGGCCCTTTTTGACGTTCTCCTTGTACTCGCCTTCGGTCGCGGTGTTGCCGGCGCGGAGCAGCGCGAGCATCGCGAAGCACGAGTTGCCGATGTCCGACGGGTCTTCGACCTTCGCGCCCTCGACGCGACCGCCGCCGCCGGTGCGCCAGCCGCCGCCCTGGTTCCAGCCGCCGTCTTCCTGCTGGCTCTTGACGAGGAACTCCAACCCCTTCTTGACCGCGGCGCTGAGTTCCTTCGGCTTCACCGCGAAGTCGGTCTTCACGACGGTGTCGCCGACCTTCACCGGAGCCACGTCCTTATCGGGCTTCGACTCGCCCATCGGGTTGCCGCCGGGAACCTTGTCGCCGCGCCCGAGACCGGGCAGACCGGGCGCGACCGGATCGACGCGCCCGCCCAGCGGCGGGGCCGGGAGCGGCTTGATCGGCTTCTCGTCGGCGAGCAGGAAGTTGGTGCCCAGCATGCCGCCCGCGCCGAGCACGGCGGAGAGGGCCAGTGGTCGAATCAGCTTCTTCATCGTCGCGACCCCACGGAGGGAAAGGAAGTGGCGGGTTACGGCACCCGCGCACGCAGTCTACACACTCAGACGAGCGAGGTGGGTAACGGGTTGGTAACTGCCGCGAGAAGAACCTCTCCCCCCAACCCCCTCCCCTAAGAAGGGAGGGGGCCAGAGACACGAGCTGCGCTCGTGTCTTCGCAAGGTGCGGCGCGAGCCGCGCCGCTGTCTTGCTCCCCCTCCCTTCTTAGGGAAGGGGGTTGGGGGGAGAGGTTCTTGGCTGTTGCGTCCCGCGCTCGAATCGTCGATAGTAACACCATCCCACCCGCCGCGAGCGCCGCCATGCCCCGTTTCTCCCATCCGCAATTCACCCGCCGTCACGCCATTCAAGCCGGTGCCGTCGGGCTGCTCGGTCTGGGCCTCAGCGAACTCAACACCCTGCGCGCCGCGTCAAAGCACAGCGCGAAGTCGGTCATCTACGTGTTCCTGTCCGGCGGGCTGGCGCAGCACGAGAGCTTCGACCCGAAGCCCGACGCGCCGGACGCGATTCGCGGCGAGTTCGGCACCACCGCGACCAAAACGCCCGGTCTGCGCATCACGGAACACTTGCCGAAACTCGCCGCGTGTTCGGACAAGTGGTGCGTGGTGCGGTCGCTCACGCACCCGTCGAACGACCACTCGCTGAGTCACCACATCATGCTGACCGGGCGCAGCGACAAGCCGGTCGGCTTCGACCCGAGCGCGCCGAAGTCGAGCGACCACCCGAGCCTCGCGTCCATCGCGAGCGCGGTCACGAAGTCGCGTAACAACCTGCCGCCGGCGATCGTGCTGCCGGACCGGATCGTTCACAACAGCGGGCGCGTCATTCCGGGGCAGTTCGCGGGCGTGATGGGCCGCGCGCGCGACCCGTGGTTCCTCGAAGCCAGCGCCTTCGAGCCGAAGGCGTATGGCGCCTACCCGCAGTACGAGTTCGACCACCAGCAGCGCGTCTACAGTGCGAATCGCCGCGCATTCACAATCCCCGATCTGAACCTACCGCAGGGCGTGGACGGCGACCGCTTCGGCGGCCGGCTCGACATCCTCAAGCACCTCGACGCACAGCGCAAGACGCTCGACGGCAACGCGAACGCCGGTGCGTTCGACCGCTCGCGTGCGGACGCGGTGAGCTTGCTCACGGACGCTCGCGTGCGCGCCGCGTTCGACCTGAACAAGGCCAGCCCGCGCGACCTCGACCGCTACGGCAACAACGCGTTCGGCTGGTCGCTGCTGATGAGCGCGCGGCTGGTGGAAGCCGGAGTGAATCTCGTGCAGGTGAACCTCGGCAACAACGAGACGTGGGACACGCACGGCAACGCGTTCCCGCACCTGAAGGACAAACTACTCCCGCCGACGGACAAGGCGCTCCGCGCGCTGCTCGATGATCTGGAGCAACGCGGGCTGCTCGACTCCACCCTGATCGTGATGGCGGGCGAGTTCGGGCGCACGCCGCGGATCAGCACGCTGACGCAGCACTACAAGGGGCCGGGCCGCGACCACTGGGGTTCGGTGCAGTCAGTGTTCTTGGCCGGCGGCGGCGTGAAGGGCGGTCGCGTGGTCGGCTCTTCGGACAAGAACGGCGGCTACCCCGCGACGGACCCGCAATCGCCGGAGAACTTCGCCGCGACGATCTACAGCGCGCTGGGTCTGCCCAAGACGGCCGCGTGGACGGACGCCGAGAGCCGCCCGCACCACCTCTACCACGCCGACCAGATGCCCGTGGGGTGAGCGCGATAGAATTTCATCCGAAGCGAGGTGAACGGCATGCCCGAGCATCGCCCGTGGTGGTTGGCCCCACTCATCGATTTGGTCATCCACTTACTCATCGGCTCGGTTCTCTTCGCAGTCGTTTTTGCCCCGGCTGTCGTGTTAGAATTGCTTCTCGAGGCGGTCAAAGGTCAAATCAGCGAAACGCTGATGGCGATCCTGAAGGCGACGAAGATCGCGGTCGCGGGCATCGACGCGGTGCTGTATATTGCCTTCATTGTGAGGATGGGGATCGAATTCTTGCGCGATCTGTTTTCGGCACCCAACGACTCCCAATGCGGAGTAGCGACATGATCCCGACACTTAAGACGGTCGTTCGCGAGAGCCGGTACGCCGTTCGAGCGTACTTCGCCCCCTTCGTCTGGCTGGTGCACGGTCTCCGCGCGCTCGTTCGCCTGGCTTTCGCAAGACCAACCACGCTCTCGCCCATTGTCTCCGACACGGCTCCGGCTTCGCCGCAGCAAACGCCAACGGACACACACAGCGAAGCGCCGGCATGAGCTACGAAGTTCGTTGCGAGTGTGGGAAGGCGTACCCGGTCGGCGCGGCTGATGCGGGCGTGTCGTTTTCGTGCGCCTGCGGGAAGACAGTCGATGTGCCGCCGTTGCACATGCTCCGCACCCGCGACGGTGAGGCCGCGGTTCCCATTCTTGTCCGGGTCCGGGGGCTGATCGCGAACGGACAGTTGCCCGGCCCGCGCGTCTGCGTGTTGTGTCGGCTTCCGACCCAGGGGATGGCGCGCGTGGGACTTGAGTGTGAGCCGACGCCCGGCGAGGGGGGAAGCGAGTTCGGATCCGGCTCTCGGTTGTCTCTTCGGCTTCCTCTTTGGGTCCGGTCCGGGTCTGTTCAACGCTGCCGTTACGGAAGTCGTTCGGCGAGAATCCCCGGACGTTGCGCTGGTGGTTCCGCTCCCCGTATGCGAACCGTGCCGACCACGTCCGAACGATTTGGCCGCGCTCCAGCAAGCGCTTCGCCATATCCCCGAATACGCCGACCTTTTGGATCGCTACCCCGACGCGCTCGTTGTCATGATGAAGTGAACGCGACACGTCTGGCACGATCCGATCGGTTCGCGGTATAAAGGCGCATCGCTCGGAGGGTTCCACATGCCGACGACCGCGACGACCCGCCCGACGTTTCTCGATGAGGCATCGATGGCACGGTTTTCCACCACGCGCTACGACCGGATGATCGAAACCGGACTGCTCACGCCCGACGACAACGTGGAGTTGCTCGAGAACTATGTGGTGCTGAAGATGTCCAAGAACCCTGCCCACGACGGCACCTCTCTGCGTATTCGCAAGCGGCTGACGCGGGCGATTCCGCCGGGCTGGGACATCCGCGAGCAAGGCACCCTCGCACTTTCCGACAGCCGGCCCGAACCGGACTTCGCCGTTGTGCGTGAGGTTCCTGATGACTACACATCGCGGCACCCGACGCCGGACGATGCCGCTCTCGTGATCGAAGTCGCGAACACGTCGTTGCTGCGCGACCAGCGCGACAAGGCCCGCATCTACGCCCGCGCGAACGTCGTGTGCTACTGGATCGTCAACCTCGAAGACCGGCGGATCGAAGTTCACACGCAGCCGTCCGGGCCGGGCGAGTCGCCCACCTACGCGACCGTCCAGAACTACGCGGCCGGCGACGCGATCCCGCTCGTGCTGGACGGCGCGACGGTCGCCACCATTCCCGTCGCCGACCTGCTGCCCTGAGCGCGTCAGCCGGCGAGTGCGAAGAACAGCACCAGCAACGCGACGCCGATCGCGCTGACAACCAGCGAGTACACGATGATGTGGCTCCACTCGAACGGCTTGCCGCTCTTCTTCTGGTACTGCCGCCCGCACTCGGCGCACTTCACCAGACTGAACACCTTCGGGCCGACCACGCCGCCTCACATGGTGAACGAAAACTTTTTCGAGCGGCGGCTCCCGCAGTGCGGGCACGTGCCCGGTTCCGGCTCGGCCGGCGGCCCGCCGTAGTCGTCATCTTTCTCGTCGTCGTAGCGCGGCATGTGCGGCTCCTCGGGTTGATGCACCTTATCACGCCGACTCGCGAAGCCGCAAGCGGCTTGTCGCCTGACTTGTCGGCGCGGCGCGCGGCGCTTAAACTTCTCGCTAGTCAAGAACTCGACGCAGGATATTTACGCTTCCGGCGGAGGAACCCTCTCATGTCCACCGATACCAGCTTCCGCGGGCACGTCTACGACGACATCACGCAGACCTTCGGCAACACGCCCTGCATCCGGCTCCGCCGCATCGTGGGCGACGCGAAGGCCACCGTCATCGGGAAACTGGAGAACTTCAACCCGCTGTGGTCGGTGAAGGACCGCATCGGGGTGGCGATGATCGACGCCGCGGAGAAGGCCGGCAAGATCAAGCCGGAAACGCTCATCATCGAGCCGACCAGCGGCAACACCGGCATCGGGCTGGCGTTCACGTGCGCCGCTCGCGGGTACAAGCTCGCGGTGACCATGCCCGAAAGCATGTCGATCGAACGACAGCGGTTGCTGAAGGCGCTCGGCGCGAGGCTGGTGCTGACGCCGCGCGAACTCGGCATGAAGGGCGCGATCGCCGAGGCGAACAAGATGTACCAGGAGGCGGGCGGCGAGCCGAAGGCGTTCATCCCGCAGCAGTTCAAGAACCCCGCGAACCCAGAGGTTCACCGCAAGACCACGGCCGAAGAAATCTGGCGCGCAACTGGTGGGACGATTGACATCCTGGTGAGCGGCGTCGGCACCGGCGGCACGATCACCGGGTGCGGCGAGGTGTTGAAGTCGCGCAAGCCGAGTGTGAAGTGTATCGCGGTGGAGCCGACGCAAAGCCCGGTGTTGACGCAGCACATCGTGCAGGGCGTTCCGAAGGATCAAGTGAAGCCGCTCGGCCCGCACAAGATTCAGGGCATCGGGGCCGGGTTCATCCCCGACGTGCTGAACTGCGCGATCATCGACGAAATCATTCAGGTGACCGACGACGAGGCGTTCGAGATGGGCCGCCGTCTGGCGAAGGAAGAGGGGATGCTGTGCGGCATCTCGTGCGGCGCCGCGGCCACGGCCGCGGTGAAGGTGGCGCACCGCCCGGAGAACGCCGGCAAGGTGATCGTGGTCGTGCTGCCGGACCTCGGCGAACGCTACCTGAGTACCGCGCTGTACCCACAGGAGTAGAATGCGGGCGCGCCGCGTTTGTAGCACAGGGCGGAAGCCCTGTGCTACAAACGCCGGCCCTCCGGGCGGAAGACGAAGAACCGACATGCTGGTATTTGTCTTTGCACCCCGGAAGGGGTCGCCGTTTGTAGCACAGGGCGGAAGCCCTGTGCGGCCGACGCAGAACACTTCACCTTCACGATGGCATTCGGCTCGTGATACCATTGGGGCATGAACGACCGCCTCGCGTTCCTGCGCGCGATCCGCGCGAACCCGGATGACGACACCACGCGACTCGTGTTCGCCGACTGGCTCGATGAACACGACGACCCGCTCGGCGAGTTCATCCGCGTACAGATCGAACTCGAACCGATCCGCTACCGCATCGACAACCCGCGAGCGGTCGAACTGCACGCGCGCGAAGACGAGATGCTGCGCGTCCATCGTGATACTTGGCTCGGCAAGGCTAAGAAGGTCGGCACGGACTGGCCGGAGTTCGGGCCGCAGTTCCGGCGCGGCTTGCCGAATCACGCGAGCCTGTCACTCGACACGTTCTTGAAACAAGGGAAGGCGTTGTTCGCCGCGTGTCCGACGCTTCGTGAGGTTTCGGTGTTCGGCATCGCGAACCGCTGCGCCGAACTCGCGAAATGCCCACATCTCGCGAAGCTCGAAACGCTGGAAATCGCTGACTGGCCTACTCAGAAGGACGCAAAGACGCTCGCCGAGTCACCACACATCATGAAGATTTCGCACTTCAAACTGTGGCTTGGCGGCGGAGAGCCGGAGGATCAACATTTCCTCAACGAACTGGCGCAGCGGGCGACCGCCGACAGACCGCGAGACATCGAGTTGGTGCAACTCTTGAATCGACGGGAGAGCTTCTGGACGGCAGTCGGAATTCTGAATCGCTTGGGGATGGCGAAGGTTCGCATCTCGCGGCCGTTCGCTCAGCTTTTCCCGCTCGACGGCAACTTGGGTTACAACATGCGCGCCGGGCGCCTACCGGACGGGCGTGCCGCGCTTGTGGCGGGCAGTTTCGGCGATTGGGTGCTTGTCATCTTTCACAAAACCGGGAACGTGGCGAAAGCCACGACGCAGAAAAGTTCAGTCGATGTCAGCAAAGGTTTTGAGGCGCTGGAGAAGGCGGTAACAAACTGGATGGACAAGAAACTCCGTCTGAAGCCGGAACTCATTTGGGTGAAGGAATTCTTCCGGCACGGATTGGGTGTCGATCTTGGGAATGACCGGCAAGCCCTCGCGGACCCGCGCCCGGACCCGCCTGACCAATACACGCACGTTTCGGAGTGGCGCGCTCGCGGTGGCAAAGCACGGCAGTGGTACGAACTCCGCAATTTCGTGATCTTCTGGTTCAACAACTACCACGCCGACTGGCGCGGTTGGATTCATTCGTCCTGAGCGCGAACGCGCCTTCTCACCACTTCGGCCCTTCGCGCGGGTGGCTCCCATCCGCTACAATGCTCACCACCACACCTCGCGGGTGCCGTCGAGCCGGCCTGGGATGCGAACCTGTCCCGGTCAGGCACCGGTGCCACAACGGAGTACCTCTCGATGCCCAGCCCGTTCCCCGGAATGGACCCGTACCTCGAAACCGCCAAGCTCTGGCCCGCGTTCCAGCACCAGTTGCTCGCGTGCCTCTACCAAATCCTCCTGCCGGGACTCGTGGACCGCTACCGCGCGCGGGTCGGCACGCGCACCTACGTTTCCGAGATGCCGCTGTTCACCTCCATCATCCGCGAGCAGTACGCGGAGGAGTACATCGAGATTCGGAACCGCACCGACGGGAAGTTGGTCACGCTGCTCGAAGTGGTCAGCCCCGCCAACAAGACCACGCCCGCCGGCCGGCGGGCGTACCTCGACGCCCGCCAACAGGCCGTCGCGCAGAAGGCCGGGATCGTCGAGATCGACCTCATCATGCAGGGCAAGCCGATGCTCACGTACTCGCGCGACGGGCTTCCGGAGTACGACTACGCGGTCACCGTGACGCGCTCCAACGCGCCCGACCGCTACGAGATTTACACGTCCACGCTCCAGAAGAAGCTGCCGAAGTTCAAGCTCCCGCTCGCGGCCGACGACCGCGACGCGCTCCTCGACCTCCAGGCCGCGTTCAGCCGCGCCTACGACCTCGGCACGTTCGCGAACCAGATCGACTACAAGGCCGCGCCCCCGCCCGACGTGCCGTTCACCGACGCCTACCGCACCTGGGCCGAAGAGCTGCTGAAGCAAATGAAGCTGGGGTAGCGAAACGCACAAAGGAAAGAGAAGAGGAGCCGCACGATAAACGCAGAAGAAAGACACGATCAGACAGAAGAGAGTTTTGATAACGGTGCTCTTCTGCCTTGTAACCCTTCAGCCGTCTGAACGGGGCTTCCACTTTCCCGGTGGTTGTCGAGAATCACGGGCATGATGCTCGTGGTCCCGATACTCGATTCCGCCTTCGTCGCGGCGTTCCGCTCCGGCACCCTGACCCCGGAGCGGGTCGAAGCCATTCTCCCACGCGACCGCGCCGCCGCCATCTTCTTC
>CANLGS010000072.1 GCA_947490035.1 Gemmataceae bacterium | reverse complement strand
GATCATGAGGAAGGCACGATCCAAGAAGCAACGGCCAATACTCATGGCCGACTTGGAGCGCAGGTATCGCGAATCGCCTGGATTCTAGCCCTCTCGCGGATCGTTGATAAAGAAATGTAGGCAGGAGACTGCCCGTTCGCAAGCGGTTGTCACTGTTTCAGGCAAGATTTCGAGCGGGGAAATGCGGTCGGCCGCTCTCGCGCCGCGACTGGTGCCACGATACGAGAACGGCCGGGTGTTCGCAACGAACAGTCTGTGCGGAAACCTTACGCGGCGACGCGCATCTTGGAGACGGGCACCGGGTACTCGTCGGAGGTCATCAGCCGCATCACCCGCCCGCCGGTCCGTCGGCGGAAGTCCCGGACCAGCGTGTGGGTCGCGTCGGCGGTTCGCTCGCCGACCACCAAACTCACGACCAGACGGCGAGAATTGCCCGGAGGCGTTCTACGGCATACGGCCTCGCGTGTGCAGCGCAAGTAGGTCACCACCCCCGACACGAACCACAAACGAAACAAGCCGCAGGGCGGCAACCCTGCGGCTTGGCGTTCGATTATCTCTTCACCGAAGTAGGTCAACTACTCCAGCAGCAGGGTCGGCTCCCAGCCGACGCGCTCGGCGTTGGCCTTCAGCTTCTCCAGCGCGCGATTCTGAATCTGGCGCACGCGCTCCTTTGAAATACGGAGCAGGTGACCGATCTGGCGGAGGCTGTGGGTGCCGTTGCCGGTCAGCCCGAAGCGCAGGTCCAGCACCTTGCGCTCGCGCGGCCGCAAGTTCTCCATCAGGAACGCGAGCGCTTCCTGCCGCTCGTTGTTCTCCTGCATCACCAGCGTGCCCGTGTCCGGCATCGCTTCCGTCAGTTTGAAATCGCTGTCGTCGTCGAGGACGGCGTTGAGGCTGACCGGCGTGCGGGTCGCGGTCTGGAGGTGCGTGAGGTGTTCGAGCGAACTGCCCGTCCGGCTGGCGAGTTCCTGCGGGCTGGGCAGGTGCTTCCCGCCGTGCGCCAGGGCTTCGCTCTCCTGCTGGAGCAGACCGAGTTCCTGAAGGTGGTGCGGGCTGAGGCTCACGAGGTGCGATTGCCGGGCCACCGCGATCTGGAGCGTCTGGCGGATCCACCACGTCGCGTAGGTCGCGAGGCGGGTGCCGTGGGAAACGTCGAAACGGTCAATGGCCTGCATCAGGCCGCAGACGGCTTCTTGCAGCAGGTCGCTGTAGGCGAGGCTGTGGTGGCGGAACCGCTTGGCGACGTGCGCCGCGAGGCGGATGTTGGCGCTGGCGAGCCGGTGCTTGTAGTGGACGTAGCGGTCGCGGAGGCGGCGGACGGCGATCACGTCGCAGCGGCCCTCGGTGCAGTGTTCGCGGATGAACTGGGCCATCGGCCACGGTTCGAGCGGCGGACGCACGGCGCGGAGTTCGTTCGGGTAGTGGCGGAGGAGGACGCGGACGAGTTCGCTCTTACAGTCCCAGAAACTCGTGAGTAACTCGCGCTCTTCTTCGGGCGTCAGCAGGTCCGAGGAGAAAGTTGTCAGCGAAGTGTCTTCAACCTTCGCGGATTGACCGGATCGCGTGTGCCTGGCAGTCTTCATATCGCCGTTTCCTGTTTACGTCGGATGAGGTTCGTGGATGGTTACGGGCGTCGCACCGGAACTTACAAACGGGACACGGCGGTGGCATTGCCTCGCACAAATAGTTGGCGAGGGGAAATAAATCCCGGACTCGATCTGAGAGTCTTGGTCGAGTGGACGGTTTCGTCCCCGCTCCGGCCCACCGCCCGCCCAGTGGAAATGGCGGTGTAAGTTGGCCGGGTGCGGGCGATTCCGTCAATCGAGACGGCTCAGTCGAGTCGGCGGCAGCACGGCTCGTATCGCGTGGTATTCCGGGGGTCGGCCCCCAATTAACAGCCCCGATTGTAGGCGGTGTTTCTCGACCTATCAAGCGTCAAGAAGAATAAAATCGACAGTTTCTTCTCTCCGACTCCACCTTTTTTTCAGGACAGGCGCCATTCATCTCTCGGAAGAACGGCAAAACCCTTACCCGGTTCCCAAATCCCGCGAATCACCCGACCAGATAATTTTCACCTCTTCGCTCAAAGTTGTGGTCGGCGCACCACGCCCGGCCGGGCGTATACTACATTCCGACCATGCTGACAGTGCTCCCGCGACCTTCCGCCACGGTGGGGGCAGGCCCGTTCATGAATGTGACCCGGTACAAGTGTTCCGCGCTGGTAGTCGATGACGACCCCGCGATTCTGGCGATCCTGCTCGCCCAACTCGCGGCCGACTTCGACGTACTCACGGCCGGCACGGGCGCGCAGGCGCGCGCGATCCTGTCGCAGCGGTCCGTGGACATCGTCCTGTGCGACCTGCAACTGCCCGACGAAACCGGGCTGTCGCTGCTCGAATGGGTGCGCCGCACCGCGCCCCGCACGGCACGCGTACTCATCACCGGCACCGCCCGGATGCAGGACGCGGTGGACGCCATCAACCACAGCCAGATTCACCGGCTCGTACTCAAACCGTGGCGCGCCGAAGACCTGCTCCAGATGCTCCGCGCCATTGCCCGCTGGCTGCTGCTGGAGCGCAGTCACGAACACCTGCTGGACGAACTGCGGAAGCTGAACCTGGAACTGGAGCAGCGGGTTCAAACACGAACCCAGGAACTCGAACACGCCCTGGGGCAACTCCAACAGGCGAACCTGATTCTGGAGAAGATGGCGGCGACCGACCCGCTGACGGGTCTGGCGAACCGCCGCGCGATCGACGCCGTCGCGCGAAAGGAACTCCAGCGCCGCGCGCGGCTCCCGGTGCCGATCGCGGTTCTTATGATTGACGCCGACCACTTCGGGCGCGTGAACAAGGACTACTCGCAGATCGCGGGCGACCAGGTGCTGGTGTGGCTCGCGGGCGCGCTGCAGTCGTCAATCCGAACGACCGACTCGCTCGGGCGCGTCGGCGGCGAGGAGTTCCTGGTACTCGCGCCGGGCACGGACCTGACCGGTGCGGAGGTGCTGGCCGAGCGCCTGCGGTGGGGCGTCGAGAGCGCGGGGACCGTGTACAACGGGCACCCGATCTGCATGACGATCAGCATCGGCGTCGCCGTCGCGGACGCCGGTACGCCGACCAGTTACGAGCAACTTCGCGAGGTCGCGGCCAACGCGCTACTGGAGGCGAAGCGCACCGGGCGCAACAAGGCAGTGATCCGGCTCATCCCACCGCCGTGACGACGCGAACGGGTTCTTCTTCCACCTTCACCGGCTCCAGACTGCGCCACAAGTACCACATCGCGACGCTGCGGTGCGGCGCCCACGGCTTCGCAACCTTCGTGATGCGCGCCGCGTCCGGCAGCTTCCGCATGTTGAACAGGTTCTTCACCGCGACCTTCACCCCGTAATCGCGCACCGGCAGCACGTCCGGGCGCCCCAGCCCGAAGATCAACAGCATGTCCACCGTCCACGGGCCGATGCCCTTGATCGCGACAAGTTGCTCGCGAATGGTGTCGTCGTCGAGCGTGGGAATGCCCGGCAGCAACTCGGGGTTGGCCGTCACGTGGTCGATGACCGCGCGGAGCGTGCGCTGCTTCGGCCCGGAGATGCCGCACGCCTTGTACTTCGCCTCGGTGAACTTCGCCAGTTTCGCCAGCGGCACCGCGCCGGACGGCTGATTGATGGCCGCGACCAGCCGCCCGAAGATCGAGTCCGCGGCCTTGCTGGAGATCTGTTGCCCGATCACGCACCGCACGAGCAGCGTGAACGGGTCGTCGCCCTTCGGCACGAGCAGGCACGGCCCGGCGCGGTCGATGACCCGCTTCATCACGGGGCAGTTGTCGGACAGGTGCTTCCGCACCTTCTTGTAGTGTGGCGTGGACATGCGGATAGTATAGCCGGCGTCCTGCTTGTGGCACAGACATTCCTGTCTGTGCGCCATCTCGCTTAACGGACACAGACAGGAATGTCTGTGCCACCAAGACAAACCAGTTCAGCGCACGACCTGGCAACCGCCGTCGTAGCAGATGGCGCGGTGGCGCTCGATCACGAAATCCCAGTCGAGGCGGTGCGGCGGGTCGAGGTAACTGCGCCAGGCGACCGCCATCTGCCGCGCGGCCTCGTCGAACGGCACCCCGCCGAACCCGGTGCCCATCGCGGGGAACGCGACCGTTTCGATTTGGCGCGCGTTCGTCGCGTTGTGAGCCTGCACCGCGAGCAGCGCCGCCCACGTCGCGCAATACACCTTGTCCGTGCCGTCAATGTTGCCCGGCACGCGCATCGTCGGGGCGTGAACCAGAAACGGAATCGCCGCGTTGTGCGTGTCCAGTACGAACGCGGTTCCGACGGGTTGTTCGCCGAAGTAGTCGTTCATGATGCGCTGTTGCACGCGCGTCATCAGTTCTTCGCCAAAGTACCCGACGACGGCCGCGTCGATGCCCGCGGTCATCAGACCAAAGGCGTTCCCGGCGGTCACGAAGCAGTCGTGCGGCTCCAAGTCCTCGAAGCGTTCCTGTACGACGCGGACGCCGCGCAGCCCACTGAAGCGGCGAGCGAACGCGGTACACATCGCCTCGTCCGGGTGAACCAGCCACACGTTTTCGATCATCGCGCTGGTCCCCTCTTCCACTTGACGAGGGCGCGCGTGACCGCGAACAGGACAACCGCGGCGACCGCGCCGAAGTACAGCCACACCGTGCGCATCGTGATCGGCGGGGTTACCGGCACCGGGTCGTCGGTCGGCGTGAGCAGCGGTTCGTCCGGCGGCGGGACCGTCGCGTCCGCAGCCTTCATCACCGCTTCGCGGTGCTGCATCAGTACCTTGCGGTTACTGTAACCGAGCGACCGCACGCACTCGTCCATGATCTTTTGCGCCGCGCGGAACTCGCCCTTCGCCGCGTAAATCTCGGCGAGCAGCCAGTAGAGCCGCGTGTCGTGCGGGAACCACAGCACGAGTTGCTGCACGGTGGCGAGCGCGTCGGGCGGCAGTTTCTCGCGCTCCGCCGGAGCCAGCAGGCCGTCGGCCCTGTCCGCGAAGTTCACCGGAAAGATCGCGTCCGGTAGTTCGTTCTCTGGACCGGGCTTGGCTCGCGCCTCGTCCATGCGCAGGCGCACGAACTTCAGCAGGACACCGCGGTTCAGTTTTACCTGCCACGCGAGTTGTTGCGGCGTCAGGCCGGGAAACTCCTTCGGCCGTGGTACTTCGTTGGCGTCGCTCAGGAACGAGTACGCGCGGCTCCAGTCGCGCGTCTTCTGATCGTTTGGGTTGGGCTGGGCCGCCGCGATGTGGGCGAGCGTGACATACGCCAAATAGCCCTGGCGCTGCTTCCCCGCCAGCGTGCCGTCGGCGTCGTCCGGGCGGCCGAAGCGGAGCAGATCGACCGCCAGCGCCACGCTGTCTTCCTGAGTGCGTTTCGCCTGCTTCTGCCGCTTGTCGATGCGGTCCTTTACAACCCCGCGGTCGCTGCGAATTTTCTTCGTCGGATCCGTCTCGTCGGCCCGTTCGAGCGGCCAATCCGCGTTGCCCGCGTTCATCAGCACGAGCCGCCGCCGCCCAAACTCTTCAAACCGTAGTGGCTCCGGCTCACCCGCGGCGCTCACCGGAATCGCCATCGGGTCGTCGGGGTGGTGCAGCGACGCGCGTCCTTCCGCGAGCGCGAGCAGACCCGCGACCACGGCACCCAGAGCGGTCACGCCGAAACGAACCACTTTCGCTCTCCTTATCGGGAATCGACTTGCGCGACTGCGGAATCTGTACTAGGCGTTTCCAGCGCGGCGAGGACGTCGGCGGTGCAGTCCGCTCCGCCGGTCGTATTCACCCAGATGGCCCACGGCGTCCACACCAGACCCCACGGGATGCCCCACGGACCTAGGACGAGCGCCAGCAGACTGTACCATAAGCCCCGCAAGTACCGCTGTTGCCAGGAGTCCGTGAGGAAAACTTCGGACTGCCGGCGCACGGTGACGAACAGGAATGAGAAGCAGTACTCGAACCGGACGCACCGGGCGCCGGCCGCGACCCGCGTGCGCAGTTCCTCGGCGAACAGTGGTCGCGAACCGCGCAGGACCAGGAGTTCTGAAGAAGAAGTCTGATTCTGGACTGCTGTTTGCATTAGTTTCAATAAGCTTTGAATTACGTCTCTGGCGCGGCTCACACGACTGCAAACCGGGCACCCCTGCCCGGCGTCTGGGCGACACCGCGAGACACAAAGGACCGACGAGCACCACCCCCATGTCGTTACTTGAGCTTGTTACACAGCGCGTCGCCGACCGCACGAACCGCCGGGTCAAGAACCTCCAGGTCGAAATCGCGACCAGCGGCGACCGCGTCGTGCTTCGCGGTCAGGCCAACTCGTTCCACGTCAAGCAACTCGCCCAGCAGGGCGCACGCGAAGCGCTCCCGAACGCACGCCTCGAAAACGCCATCGTCGTCGAGTGAAGGCGAACCCCGGCTGCAAGGCCGGGGGTGTTTGCGTTGCGCGTTCGCTTTCACCATCACCCCCGGCCTTGCGGCCGGGGTTCGCCTTGGTATTCGCACGTCACCGCCGTGGTGATGCCGCCGCGCGGCGTCCACACCGACACCACCTTGCACCGCACCGGCCGGCACGCGGCCACGAAGTCGTCGAGCAGTTGGTTCGTCACCTGCTCGTAGAAGATGCCGCGGTCGCGGAACCGTTGCAGGTAGAGTTTTAGCGACTTCAGTTCGACGCACGTCTCGCCGGGCGTGTACGTGTACGTGATGACGCCGAAGTCCGGCTGGCCGGTCTTCGGGCACACGCTGGTGAACTCCGGGCACACGATCTCGACGGCAAACTCGCGCCCCGGTCGCGGGTTCGGGAACGTCTCCAACTGGTCGACGGACGGCGTTTCGGTCGGTTCCATGCTGCGCTTCTCGTGGTGATACCTATCTTGATAGGCGAGCGTGTCGCCGTCTTGTAGGGTGGGACAAGGCTTTGCGCCGTCCCACCGTTTTCTCTGGTGGCACAGACATTCCTGTCTGTGCGGCGATGCTCTCAACCCACACAGACAGGAATGTCTGTGCCACGAAGACTCAGGCAGGCAGGAATGCCCAAAGCGGTCGTACTTCTCAGCGGCGGCCTCGACAGCACCACAGCGCTGGCGGTCGCGCGGAACCAGGGCTTCGAGTGCTACGCGCTGTCGGTCGATTACGGGCAGCGGCACCGCGTCGAACTCGACCGCGCCGCGACCGTGGCGAAGGCGCTGGGCGCGACCGAACACCGCGTGGTGAGGCTCGACCTGCGGCAGATCGGCGGGTCGGCGCTGACGGCGGACATCGCGGTGCCGAAGGACCGGTCCGCGGACGACATGAGCCACGGCGTGCCGGTCACCTACGTCCCGGCGCGCAACACGATTCTGTTGGGGCTGGCGCTGGGCTACGCGGAGGTGGTCGGCGCGTTCGACCTCTTCATCGGCGCCAACGTCCTCGATTATTCGGGCTACCCCGATTGCCGACCGGAGTTCCTGAGCGCGTTCGCGGCGCTCGCTAACCTCGCGACGAAGGCCGGCACCGAGGGCGCGGGGACGTTCAAGGTTCACTCGCCCTTACTGAAGATGACGAAGGCGGAGATCATTCGCGAAGGGGTGAAACTCGGGGTCGATTACGCGCTCACGTTGAGCTGTTACGACCCCGACGCGACCGGCCGCGCGTGCGGCCGGTGCGATTCGTGCGCGCTGCGGAAGAAGGGCTTCGCCGAAGCCGGCGTGCCGGACCCGACGGAATACGTGGAGGGTGAGCGATGACCGACCTGTCCGTTTCGCTCGGCCGACTCGCGCTCCGCAACCCGGTACTCGTCGCCAGCGGCACCTTCGGCTACGCGAAGGAGATGACCGCGTTCGTGGACTTCGCGAAGCTCGGCGGCGTTGTCCCCAAGACCGTGACGCACGCGCCGCGCGCCGGCAACAAGCCGCCCCGCACGGTCGAGACCGCGAGCGGCATGTTGAACGCCATCGGCCTCGACAACGACGGCCTCGAACACTTCCTCACGCACCACCTGCCGTACTTGCGCACGCTGCCCACCGCGATCATCGGGAACATCGCCGGCAAGAGCGAAGACGAGTTCGTCGCGATGGCCGCACGCGTTCATGCGAGCAAGGATGGGCTTGCAGCTTTGGAGTTGAACCTGTCGTGCCCGAACGTGGCCGGGGGAAAGGACTTCGCCAGCGACCCGGAACTGACGAAGCGCATCGTGCGCCGGTGTCGCGACGTGTGCCCGGACCTGCCTTTGATCGCGAAGCTCACGCCGAACGTGACGGACATCACGCTCATCGCGCGGGCCGCGGCCGAGGGCGGTGCCGACGCCGTGAGTGCGGTGAACACGTTCGTGGGAATGGCGGTCGATTGGCGCCGCCGCAAGCCGATCCTGGGCAACGTGACCGGCGGCCTCAGCGGACCCGCGATCAAGCCGCTGGCGCTCCGCGCCGTGTGGCGGATCGCGCACCTGAAGGCGATCCCGGTGATCGCGGTGGGCGGGATCGCGACGCTCGACGACGTGATGGATTTCCTGGTAGTCGGTGCGAGTGCCGTTCAGATCGGCACCGCGAACTTCTACGACCCGACCGCGAGCATGACGATCGTGGACGCGCTGCCGGGCGCAATCGAAGCGCTCGGCGTGCGGAGCGTGCGCGAAGTGGTCGGCACGCTGAAGGTGTGAGTTTGTTTCTTGTGGCACAGGCTTCCAGCCTGTGTGCCTGAGAATCACAGGCTGGAAGCCTGTGCCACAAGAAGCAAACTCACGCGGCGCGCGATTCGCGCCCGAACGCGAGCACGTCGCCCTCTTCGTCGGTCGCGTCCGGCACCACAAAGCCCCACGGCAACTCGCCCTCGAACGGGTCCGGCGGTTCGGGCAGGTCCGTTTCCAGCAGCACCGCGGCCATGCGTTCGACCTCGTCGCGCAGCGCGGCCAGCTCCGCCGGGATCGCGGGCGGCGCGGCCTCGAACACGACCGCCGCCGTCGGAATCGTGTCGTCGCCCGCGCCCGGTGCACTCGCGGCGCGCACCTCGCGGGCGATCAGTTCCTGTTCGCGCCGAGAGAAATCCACTTCGAGGCTCTCGCGCTCCGTGTGCCAGCGCATCTCGAACGCGACCAACTTCGACTGCCACGCTTCGAGCCGCAGCCGGAGTTGCCACAGGTCGTAGGCGTCTTCGCGGCGGCGGCCGTCGGCGCGGCCGAGGCGGTGTTCGCGGGCGTCGAGTTCGGTCTCGCGGTGCCGCAGCGTGCGGGCGAGTTGTTCCATTTCAGCCACGGTCGCGCGCTCCGCTTCCTGCCACCCGGCGCGGGCGGCGGCGAGTTGCGCGAACTGCTCCGCGAGCACCCGGCGCCGGTCCTTCAGCTCGTCCTTGTCGCGCGACACGTTTGCGAACATTCTCGCAAGTGCGGCCCGCTCGAAGGCGAATCGATCCTCTTTCTTGGCGAGTTCGTCGGCCCATCTGGTGAGGTCGCGGTCGGCGGCGCGGTCGAGCGCGACGCTCAGTTCCCGCGGCGGTTCGGCGCCGGTCGCGGACGGCGCGAGCGATTCAAGCCGCAGTTGCTCGCGCTGGCGTTCGAGTTCGTCCACCACCTGCCGCGCGTTGCGCGCCCGCGCGTCGAGCGCCGCGGCTTCTTCACGCAGCGTTGCCACTTCGTGCTGAAGTTTGGCCTTCGCGTCGGCGGCACTTTTCTCGCGGGCGGCGAGTCCGGCGGCGCGGGCGTCGAGCGCGGCGGCCTGGTCCGCGTGGAAGCGGTTCATCTCCTCCCACTCGTCGGCCAGCCGCTGCTGGCGCGCGGCGAGATCGGTCCACGCGGTGCGCTGGCGGTCGCGGTCGGTCGCGGCGGCGGCGTTGAAGTTCGACTGGGTTTCGTTGAATCTGGCGGCGCGCGCGTCGAGCGCCGCACGGTCCGCATCGAGTCGCGCGCGGGCGGCGGAAAACGTGTGCTGAAGGCGGCGTGCGAGGCGGCCCGCGAGCTTGCGGGCGCGACTGCGTTCGCGGTCGGCGGTGCGGTGCGCGGCGCGAGCCTCCGCGAGCAACCGCTCCGCTTCGCGCTCGTTTTGCGTGTGTGCCATACCCGACCACCCCGAGCCGACGGAATAACCCTCATTGCTTATCGGCGCGCGGGGGGGACTTTCTGAAGTGCGGTAGGTGCCGCGAGCCGAGCGGCACGGGCGAACCCGCGTGTGGACGACGCGGGTG
>CANLGS010000071.1 GCA_947490035.1 Gemmataceae bacterium | reverse complement strand
TCCCGCCCGCCGCTGCGTCTGATCGACCGCAAGAGCGCGTAAAGTGATGCAGACGACCGACCTCTCCGCCCGCGCTTCCGCCATTGAACTCCTACTGCTCGATGTGGACGGCGTGCTGACCGACGGCAGCGTCGTGTACTTGGACGACGGCCGCGAGTTGAAACGCTTCCACGTCCGCGACGGGTCGGGGTTGAAGTTGTGGCACGCCGCGGGTAAGCGGTCGGCCATCGTATCGGGACGACGTTCGCCGGCGGTCGAGCGCCGCGCCGCGGAACTGGGCATTCAGCCGGTTCTGCAAGGCCGCGACGACAAGTTACTCGCGTTCGACGCGGTGCTGACCGCGACTGGGCTTGCGCCGGAACAGGTGTGCGCGATCGGCGACGACCTGCCCGACGTGCCCGTACTACGGAAGTGCGGGCTGGGCGTGGCGGTCGCGGACGCGTGCCGCGAGGCGCGCGACGCGGCCCACTATGTGACCGCCGTGCCGGGCGGACGTGGCGCCGTGCGCGACGCAATCGAGTGGCTGCTGAAGTTGCGCGGGGAATGGGACGGGGCGGTGGCGCGGTACACCCACGATTAGATGCGGAGCGTGAACGGTCCTGAGTGTAGTCCTCACGCTCCGCGTGAGGGTACGACGACCCCGGTGTGCCGCGGAAGCACTCGACCAGGACCTCACGCGGAGCGTGAGGACTACACTCACGAACCGTGCCGCATTAACCGAAACTGCACTTGATGCGGAGCGTGAACGGTGCTGACGCCGCGACGGATCATGCTGTTGCTCGCGGGGTTCGTGCTGTTCGCCGGCACGTACTTCGCCTATGCGCAGCTCCTCGGCTGGCTCGACGGGCTGCCCCAACTCCCCGCCGCGATGCTCGTCGTGGCCGACCCCGGCCACTTCGCGCCGCCCGAGCGCACTACCTCTCCCACCACTCAGAAAGTGATTGACGCGTTCGGCGAGAACAGCCCGGAAACGAACTACTCGCACTACCCGACGCAGCTCCAGTTCCCCAGCGGCGACTCGTCGCTGGTGGTCGCGGCCGGCAAGCCGCCGAGCAACCCGAACTCGCACCGCGTCATCCTCACCCCGTTCAGTGTCGCACGGTTCGGCAAACCGAAGCCCGCGCACCTGCGGCTACCGGGCGAGGTGGTCGAGATCAGCACGATCCACGCCGACAAGGGCGTCCTCGAGTTCGACCGCGTCATCACCAACCCGGCCGACATGAAGAAGGCGAAGTTGCTCCGGCTGGAGTTGGTCAGCGACATCGACGCGGCGCTGCGTGACCCGCGCGGCGGCGTCGTCCACATCACGAACAACCAGCGGTCGAGCGACCCGAACCAGTTCCTGATCATGCGCACCGTCGGCCCGGTGTTCTACCGCGACCCGAAGGCCGTGGCGGGGACGGACGCGGCGAAGGGGCCGGACCTGTGGACCGACGCGCCTGTCGAGATCGTGGACCGCCAGAACCTGCCGCGGCCCATCGGCTCGGCCGCGCCGGTCACGGCGGCGACCAAGAGCGAGGAGAACCGCAACACGGCCGCGGTCGCGGCGATGCTCTCCGGCCAGCGCCTTCCGCCGCCGACGATCAGCGCGATCGGGATGCGCATCTACCTGGAACCCGAACCGCCGCCCGGCCAGAAGAAGCCGGCGCCGAAGCCGGGCGCGATGGCCGGCATCCGGCGCCTGGAGTTTCTGGAACAGGTGGTGCTGAACCTGTGGGTGGACAACGACCAGTCGCTGACCGGCGCGCCGGCGGACCCGGACCGCGCCGCCCCGCCCAAGAGCGGCACGCTCGCGCTCGTCCCGCCGCCGGCCGGCATCGCCGCGGTCACCGGCAACCTCGGCCCGGCCGCGTACAACGTCCGGCTCGCCAACCGCGCGCTGCTCCAGGTGGATACCCGCGGGCCGTTCACCTACGACGCCGAGAAGAACACGGCGAGGTTCGACGTGGTCCCGCACTCCGACCCGAACCTGCCCAACGACGTGGAAGTGACGAAGATCCCGCCGCGCGGCGGCACCAGCGGCCTGTTCAGTCAGGTACTCGAACTGGAACTCAACGGCGGGCCGACCGCGGCCGCGCGCCCGGCCAACACGCCCGCACTCAAACGCCTCCACGCCTGGACCACCACGCCGGGGCGGTACGTCACGCTCGCCTCGCAGGACGAAGCCACCGAAGCCTACGGCCAGGACTTCGTTCACGACCAGGCATCGAGCAAGTCCGTCCTCACCGGGTCGCCGCTGTACGTGGTGCGGGAGCGCAACGTGCTGTCGGCCGGCGCCGCACAGGTGCCGGCCACGCTCACCACCGAGCCGGGGCCGGTCCCGCCGTCCGCGCCAGGCGCGCCACCGGTGCGGCGCACCTCCGTCGTCACCGTCCGCGGCGTCGGGCGCGTGGAACTGTTCGACCCCGCGAGCAACGCGGTCACCGTCGGCGCGTCGTGGCGGACTTCGCTCGTGCAGTCGAAGCAGGTCATCAACGGGCGCGAGCAAGACCTGTTCGTCCTCACCGACGGCGCGAAGTTTGAAGACCTGAAAGCGGACTACTGGCTCAAGGGCACCGTGCTGAAGCTGTGGCTCGAACCGCGCGCCGCGCCGGTCGCGGGTGCCGACCCGAAGGCCGCGAACGCGGGCCAGGCGCGGCCGTCGCGCGTGGAAGCGGCCGGCCAGGTGCGGAGCCACTCCAGCGATTACGACATCGACGACGCCGACTACCTCACGGTCCACTTCCGCGACCCGCCGCCGGCACCCGTGGCGGTGGCACTGGCGCCGCCGAAGTTGCCCGTGTCGCCGGGCGTGCCGGCGCCGCCGCTCCCCGGTCCGATGCCGCCGGTCCCTGGCCCCGCGCCGCCAGTGCCGCCGAAGCTGCCGGAACCGGTCGCGAAGGCGCCGGAGCCGCTGAAGCCGCCGCACAAGATTCGAGCGAAGACGATGGAGATGTGGGTAACGCGCCTGCCGGTCGCGCCCGCCCCGGCACCCCTAAAGCCGGGCGAGGCGCCTGCCGCGGCCGGCGCGAAGTACCAGTTAGACCGCGCGCGGTGTGAGGACAACGTCACCGTTCACCAGGACCCGATCGACCCGGCCAAGCCGCGGGGCACGGACATCCTGGGCCGGTTGCTGCTCATCGACGGGTCGGCCGACGGCAGCGTGATGACCGTGTTCGGCTCGCCCGACAAGCCGGGTGAAGTCCACCACGAGGACATGTTGCTCATCGGGCCGAAGGTGGTGCTCAACCAGGTGCTCAACTCGGCGTCGGTGGACGGCCGCGGCGCGCTCACCATGCCGACCCGCAGTGACCTCTCCGGGAGCGAACTCGCGCAGCCGGAAGTCGTCGTGATCCAGTGGCGCGACTCGATGGCCTTCAACGGCGCGCAGAAGTCCGCGCTGTTTATCGGCAAGGTCCAGGCGCAGCAGGGCGAATCGTCCGTCCAGTGCCACACCATGAGCGTGGTCTTCGACCGCCCGATCTACTTCAACCAGGCCCAAAAGACCGCCGTCCCACCGCCGCTCGACCCGAACGCCGCGCAGGTGGCGAAGAAGGACGACAGCGCGAAGATCGACAAGGTGTTCTGCTACTCGGCCCCGGCGGACGCGGTCGATGAGAAGGGCGAACTTTGGGTCTACTACACGCAGGTGGACTACGACACGACCGGCAAACTCGTGAAGGTGCAGCGGCTCCGCGCGCAGGAGCTGAAGATGGACGCGCAGGCGCAAGACCCGGCCGGCGGGGAGAAGTACCAGCGGGTCGTCGCCGACGGGCCGGGGACGCTGCGCATCTGGCAGGCGGGCGAGGCGAACCCGGCCGGCGCGCCGATGCCGATGCCGATGCCGATGCCGGGCGCGCCCGCCAAGAAGGACGAGCAGGAGATGAAGCTCACGGTCGTCACGTTCAACAGCCGGATGATCGGGATCGACAAGGGGAAACTGTTCCAGCACGCCACGTTCAGCGAGAAGGTGGAGGTCATCAACGCCCCGGCGGATTCGCCATCGCTCCAGCTCGTGAAGAACAACCTCCCGCCCCGCGCGGTGTTCCTGAAGTGCGAGAAGGAACTCGTCGTGTGGAGCTACAAGAAGGGCGACGCGCCAGCCACGCAGCGGATGGACGCGACCGGCAACGCGTACGTGCGGACGGACGAGTACGACGGCTCGGGCCAGACGATTCGGAGCGAGGGGAAGATGGTCACGCTGACGGGCAGCGAGGCGATCCCGGCGCGCATCATGGGCCGGTTCGGGCAGGGCACCGAGCAGGCCGGCAAGGAGATCATCTACGACCGCGGCGTCGGCTCGTACCGCGTCATCGGGGGCTTCGGCGGCAACCTCAGCCCGCAGCCCAAGACCGCGCCGCCCGCAGCCCCGCCTCTCATCCCGCCGGCTATCGTGCCGCCCAAGAAGAAGTAGGACAGGCCGCTGGCCTGTCCAAACAATGACAGGCCAGCGGCCTGTCCTACTTCTTCGCGGTGCAAGGCTTTGCCATCACCGCGATGATGAGTTGCTCGCCGGACTTCGTGCGGTGCGGCGTCACCACCGGGAAGAACTTGTCGCACGCGCACGCGTAGGTCACCGCGTCCATGCCCGGCGGGTTGAGCGTCAGGCTGATCCGCCCGTTCTCGTCCTTCGACTTGTCCACCAGCACCTTCAGTTCCTGCTTGTCCGTCAGCGAGATCGTCGCGTTGCCGCCGACGGGAATCGACTTGCATTCGGTCGCCACGATCCGGAAGCCGGTCAGCTTCGGGTCGCGCTTCTGCACTTCCTTCGCCAGTTCCTTCAGCTTCGGATCGATGGTGGCGTTCTCGGTGGTCGCCAGCACGATGACCACCGTGACGCGCACGGGGTCGTCGGTCGGGGGGCACGCCGCGAACAGATACACGGTCAAAACGACGGCGGACATGACTCACCTGGGCTTGGCGGCGAAGATCATCGGCGCGTCGCCGGGCGACAGCGTCACCTGGGGCCACACCGAATCGGGGTCATCGAGTTCGACCTCGTCCGTGGTCGCGAGCGCGAGAATGTTCGGCAAAGGGTCGGGGCCAATAGGCAGCCAGCCGGCGCCGGGCACGCGGCGCACGTCCACTTCCTCCGCGGTCGCCATCGGCAACACCGCGAAGTCCGCGAGCGGATCGTGCGGCGCTTCGGGCACCGCCGGGCGAACCTCGACAACTTCGACCCGCGGCGCGGGCACGAAGGCGAACCACGCGACTGCCGCGGCGGTCGCGGCACCGGCCGCGACCAGCACCGCCGCGCGCCAGTTTCGGCGTGCCGGCGCAGGTGTCGGTGGGTTCAGTCGGTCGCGGATGCGACGGCGCATCGCGTCCCACTCCGCCTCGGTCGGCTCGTCGGGTCGGGCGGCGTCAACGGCGTCGCGGTCGCCCTCGGCGTAGGCGTCGAGCGGGTCGCGGCGCGGCAGGTTGGAGTCGTCGGGTGTCATGGCTGTCGGTAACCGGCGAGCAGGTCTTTCAACCGCCGCCGGGCGTAGAACAAGCGGCTCATCACCGTGCCGATGGAAATTCCCAAGGCGTCGGCTACCTCACGATAGGTCAGTTCGCCCTCGACGTGCAAGACGAACGTCTGCCGCTGCGCGACGGGCAGCCGCGCGAGCGCCGCGTCGATGGCCCGGCGCAGGTCGGCACGAACCAGTTCCGCGTCGGCCGGGGCAGGGTCACCGGCGCCGAACCGGTCGGGCGACGCGTCTCGCGGCGCCTGCGGCACGCGCTCGTGCCGCTTCCGCTGCCGGCCGATGTCGAGCGCCGCGTTACACACGACCCGCAGCAGCCACGTCTTGAACGAGCTGCGTCCGCCGAACCGGTCCAGGTGCGTGAGCGCGTTCACGAACCCGTCCTGCACGGCGTCGAGCGCGTCGGCCTCGCGGCCCAGCAACCGGTACGCGACCCGGTACGCCACGCCGCGGTAGCGGCGGAACAGGTCGTCGAGCGCCGCGCGGTCGCCCTGCGCGAACCGCGCCAGCAAGGCGTCGTCCGTGGGGGGTGCAAGCGGAATAGTGAGCGCGGCGAGCGTCATGAGGCGACACGTTCCAGGCGGGAGCGGACCCGACGGCTCGTATTCTACCCGCACCCACGTGGCGACTCACGCACCGAATTTCCGAACCCTCCGACACCGGACCGCGCCGACCAACGGAACCCTCCGTATCTAGACGCGAACGGCTCGACAGCAATTCAGACATTCGCACCCGGAACGCGCAATGATTACGGTCCACCGCTGGAACGGCTCCCGCTGCGAGCGCACCGGAATCGAAGGGATGCCCGAATCGGCCGCGGGCGTCACCGGCGACGAGTTCGTGTGGATCAATTTGAGCGCCCCGACGCCGGAAGAAGAAGCCGCGGTGTTCCAGAAGTTCCTTCCGGTCCACCCGCTGACGCTTGAAGACGTGACCCGCATCCGCCGCGAACCCGACCAAGGCGCGCACTTCCCGAAGGTGGAAGAGTTCCCGGATTACCTGTTCGTGATCGTCAACCCGCTTCCGCCCGGCCTCATCGCGCTGGCGACGTTGGGGGGCAAGCCGACCGAGGCGACCGTGAAACTGCCGTCCGCGTCGCGGATGCTCCGCCGGCACCGGCCGCAGTTGAGCGCGGTGCTGTCGCACAACGTACTCATCACGCACTCGATGGAACCGCTCGCGTGCGTGGCGACCGCGCACCAGTTCCTCGAACGGCACGGCGAGTCCGCCCGGCGCGGCCCGGACTACGTGTTCCACATCGTCCTCGACGCGATGGTGGACGAGTACGCGCCCGTGGTCGAGTGGGTCGCGAGCCGGCTCGACAAACTGGAGTCGCGCATCTTCACGCGCCCGACGGCCAAACTCATCTCCGGCATCCTGAAACTCAAGCGCGTCGTCACCGGGATGCGCAAGACGCTCATCATCGAGCGCGAGGTGCTGTCGCGGTTGATCCGCGGCGAGTTCGCGCTCGTGGACGAGCGCGAAATCGCCTACTACCGCAACGTGTACGACCACCTGACGCGGTACACGGAGCTGATCGAGGCGGCGCGGGAAATGGTCAGCGACCTGGGCGAGACGCACCTCGCGGCGGTCTCGAACCGGCTGAACCAGATCATGAAAGTGCTGACCATGATCTCGACCACCATCCTGCCGCTGACGCTCATTTCCAGCGTCTACGGGATGAACTTCAAGCACATGCCGGAACTCGAGTGGGAGTGGGGCTACCCGCTCGCGCTGGGGTTGATGGCCGTGACCGGTTTCACCTCGCTGGCGTTCTTCCGCTGGAAGAAGTGGATCTGACGGGCCGCGAAACCTTACCCGCTCCCTGACGGTCGCGGTTCACCACCGCCCGGTGAACCGCGACCGTCAGAGAGCGGGTGTTTGGCGCACCCTTGTCGGTTGTGTTGTCGCGGGTTAGGTTAACGATTGCGATTTAATCACGCTCGGAGGGGACGCACATGGCGAAGGGTGGGCGCAAGAGCCGCATGGACCTGCGGCGCGAAGCGGAGGCGGTCGAGGCCAAGCAGCGCGAGGACGAAGCCGAGACCGAGGGCGGAGAGGCCGAAGACGACGACGAGGACGAGGACGACCCCGACGCGGAAGTCGAACTCGACGCCGAGGCCGACGGCGACGCGGAGGCCGAGGTGCCCGACCCCGAGGGCGACGCGACCGACGACGAGGACGACGAGGACGCCAAGCCGAAGAAGAAGAAGGCCAAGAAGGTCGCGGTCAAGAAGGTCGCGGTCAAGAAGGCGCCGAGCAAGCGCTCGCGGGCCGCGAAAGAGGTCCGCACGCGGGCCGTCTGGGTCGTCTTCGACAACGGCAGCAAGGTGGTCGAGAAGTTCCCGTACAACCAGAAGGAAGAGGCCAAAGCCCTCCTCGCCCGCAAACTCGAAGAGAAGAAGACCTTCTACATCAACTTGGTGAAAGAAGAGATCAAGGAGTAGATCATTCTTGGTTTTAGCCCGCCCCTTCAGGTGCGGGCTTCCTCAGTTCAGAGCAACGCCCCTCATCGCACTTTCTGAAGACGTAAACCAATGTATCGCAATGGCTTGTGTGACAATTAACTGCTGGCGTCTCGGGGAGTGATGGGGAACCGGCGATGAACGAACGCGACGCACTGATGCGAGCGATCTGCGACAACCCCGACGAGGACACGCCGCGCCTGGTGTTCGCCGACTGGCTTCAGGAGAATGGCGACCAAGCGCGGGCCGAGTTCATTCGCGTGCAAATCGACGCGGTTCGTGAGCGCCCGCGCAGGAGGCGAACTCTCCTGGCGCGAGCAGCCGAGCTACTCGCAGAACACCGCGAACGGTGGCTGGCGGAATTGCCCGATGAACACGGGTGGGTATGGTGTGAGCCTTTTCGCCGCGGGTTTGTGGAGGAACTGCTCGTCACCTCGGACATGCCGACCCCGCCGCACGACCCGGACACGGCTCTGGCTTTTGTCGCCGCCCCGATTGTGACATTTGTAATCGGAGAAAACACAATCCGGCCGTGGATTCGGCACCTGCGCCATGTCCGAACGCTGACGCTCCACGATTGTCCGCTGACGCTCGCCGACGCCGTGGCCATCTGCTCACCCGACCTCGGCATGCGGCCGACCCGCGTAGCGATTCACGCCTGCGCCCAGAACGTTGACGAGGGCGCGGCCGAGTTAATCCGCGCGCGCTTCGGCGACGTACTCGACGCGCACATCGAGCGCGTCGAGTGACGGGGCACCTATTCCCCCGTTCCGGTTTCCGGGGCGAAGCCGCGGCGCATCTGGTTTTCGGTGATTGTACGCGGCAACACGAACTGCAACAGGTAGTCGGGGCCGCCGGCTTTAGAGCCGATGCCGCTCAGTTTGAAGCCGCCGAACGGCTGGCGGTCCACCAGTGCGCCCGTGCATTTCCGGTTGATGTAAAGGTTGCCGACGCGGAACTTCCGCTTCACCTTCTCCAGATGGCTTGGACTGCGGCTGTAGCACCCGCCCGTTAGCGCGTAGCGCGTGCCGTTCGCGATGCGCAGTGCGTCGTCCAAGTCCTTTGCGCGAATCACGGACAGCACCGGGCCGAAGATTTCGTCCTGCGCGATGCTCGCGTTCTCCGACACTTCCGCGAAGATCGTCGGCGGGATGAAGTGGCCTTGCTCCATCAGCGCGCCGAGGTCGGTCTGGTGCGCCAGCTTCGCTTCCTTCTTGCCGGTTTCGATGAACCGCAGGATGCGGTCGCGTGATTCGGCGTCGATCACCGGGCCGAGCGAGCAACCGGGATCGTCGGCGGCCTTCACCGCGAGCGACTTCGTTGCCTCGACAAGGCGCGCGAGGAACTGGTCGTAGATGCCGTCGAGGACGATGGCGCGCGAGCCGGCCGAACATTTCTGCCCGCCGAACCCGAACGCGGAATCGACCACGCCCTTCACGGCTTCGTCGAGGTCGGCGTCGGCGTCCACGATGATCGCGTTCTTCCCGCCCATCTCCGCGATGACCTTCTTGACGAAGTTCTGCCCGCCGGGCGTCTTCGACGCCTGCTCGTTGATGAGCAACGCGACCTTCAGCGAACCCGTGAACGCGATCAGCGCGACATCGGGGTGTTGCACGAGCGTCGGCCCAATCTCTTCGCCATCGCCGGGGAGGAAGTTCGCCACGCCCGGCGGCACGCCGGCGGCGAGCAAACACTCCATCAGCTTCGCGCCGATGATGCCCGATTGCTCCGCGGGTTTGAGGATCACCGTGTTACCCGCGACGAGCGCCGCGGTCGCCATGCCGGTGAGGATCGCGAGCGGGAAGTTCCACGGCGCGATGATGACCGACACGCCGCGCGGCTCGTAGAAGTAGCGGTTGTCTTCGCCCGGCACGTCGCGGTGTTGCGTTGCGCCGAGCTTCTCCATTTCAATCGCGTAGTAATCGCAGAAGTCGATGGCTTCGGCCACGTCCGCGTCGGACTCGCGCCACGGCTTGCCACTCTCGAACACGATCCACGCCGAGAGTTCAAAGCGGCGTTTTCGGAACTGATCTGCGAGCCGGCGGAGTAGACTGGCACGCTCACCCACGCTGGTATCGCGCCAGCCGTCGAATGCAAAGAGGCATGATTTGACAGCGAGATTCGCCTGCTCGACGTTCGCCATCGCCACCTTGCCGAGAAGCTCCGCCTTGCGCGACGGGTTCTCGCGGTCGAGCGTCTTCGTGACCGGCAGCGGCTTGTTGTCGATGACGATGGGATACGTGCGGCCGAACTGCGCGCGCACCTGATCGAGCGCCGACTGCATTGCC
>CANLGS010000070.1 GCA_947490035.1 Gemmataceae bacterium | reverse complement strand
GACAGAGTTGCTTGCTGGCTTGAACGATCATCATCCAACGACACGGAATCACATCATGGGGAACGACCGCAAGAAGAAGAAGGACGAGGACAAGAAGAAGGCTCTGAAGCGCCGCCGTGCTCACTCCACGGCGCATCCTCCCTCGGACGGTCCCGTGGTTCTCTTCGAGCCTCGCGGTGAGGTCAAGATGTCCGCGGTGATGTTGGATTTCATCAAGCCATACGAACAGGTTTGGGAAACCGAAGACGAGTTGCGGAAATTGGTGGTCGTTGCGATCGTCGCGTGGAACGCGGCAATTGCGCCCGACGACAAAGGGGAGGCATTAGTGCAGAGTACGATGGCAACCTTTCCGCCCGAGGCCCAGGTGGATTTTCTGAGCATCGTTGTAGCCCTGGTCGAGCGCAAGCAGAGGTTCTTCGCCAGCAACACGCGACTGATCGTCGATTACAACCTCACCCTGACCCGCGACGGCCCGCACCTCTTGATAATGTCAACCCTGCCGACATGAGGAATGTGGAGCTTGCATTCTGGGTCGTGGCACCATCGTGGCGAGATACAATGCAGCCGGGGAACACGGCGGAGGAAACAGGCAATGGCGGAGCGAGAACCGAGCGACCCTCTCAACGAATCGATCCTCCGAATCGACGGCGAAGGCGTGATCCGCGTCGGCGCATCGCGGGTCGGCCTCGACCTGATCGTTGAGCAGTACGAAAATGGTATGACGCCAGAAGACATGACTCAGGCTTACGATACGCTGGTGCTAGCCGACGTGTACTACGCGATTGCGTACTACCTCCGCCACCGCGACGCGGTACGGGTGTACCTGACTCGGCGGCGCGAAGAAGCGGACGCGCTGCGGGCGAAGATCGAAGCCGAACGCCCGCGCATCAGTCGCGAAGAGTTGCTGGCCCGCCGTACCCCGGAGAAAACTCATGCTCCGGTTGGCGAGTGACGCCGACGTTCACGGCGACATCATTCGCGGACTTCGGCGTCGCCGTCCCGACCTCGATTTGATTCGCGCGCAGGACGCCATACCCGAAGACACGCCCGATCCCGCCGTTCTTGCGTGGGCTGCGTCCGAAAATCGCGTGCTGATTACCAACGACCGAAACACGATGGTCGGCTTCGCTCACCAACGCGCGGGAGCAGGTGAGCCGATGCCCGGTCTGATCGCAACGACGAACGAGCAATCGCTCGGCGAAGCAATCGATGACATTCTGGTTATTGCTGAATTGATGGCGGAGGACGAAGTCCGTGCGCAGGTTGTGCTGTACCTGCCGCTGTAGCGCCGGTCGTAGCCACTTCAATCGTTGGTGCAGATTTCGATGGGAAGGCCGAGGCGACCGCACGCGAGCAGAAATTCTGGTGGCAGAGCGAGGTCGAATTGGTCGTCGGTCATCCAACCGCCGACGAAGATGTCGGCCTTTTTCCCCAACGCTCGCCACTCGCCGAACGCGGCAGGGGAGAGCGAATCCAACCACTCCGCTGCTCGCTTCAGTCCGGCTGCGGTGCGTTTGGCAAACTCCTCGTAGCGTTCAGTTCCGGGCTGGCATTCCTTGATGGAAAGTGCGAAGGGAGAAATCAGCGCCGCTTGCCAGGGCGAATTGCTCGGATGCGCTTCAAGGCCTGTGAGCGGCGCCCATCCGATCATTTCAAGGAACCGCGTCCCGGTCGGTTCGGGTCCGCCGCGGCCGCGCAAACTGAAGCGAATCCACTCGACGGCCATGTTCGCATTCCTCGGGCGCGCAATGACCTCACTGACCCGCGTTGGCGAGCTTCTCTTTCCGCACGTGGTCGCGCATCGGCTGCACCATCTGGTCGAGGTCGCCGGCCATGATCGCGTCGAGCTTGTACGCGGTGAACTCGATGCGGTGGTCGCTGCACCGGTTCTGCGGGAAGTTGTACGTCCGAATCCGCGCGCTCCGGTCGCCGGTGCCGATCAGCGACTTCCGCATGTCCGACCGCTCCTTGTGCAACTTCTCCTGCTGCCGCTCGAACAGCCGCGAGCGCAGAATGCGGATCGCCTGGTCGTAGTTCTTGCCCTGGCTCCGCCCGTCCTGGCACTTCACTTCCATCTCTTCCGGCGTGCCCTTCTTGTACCAGATGCGGACCGCCGATTCGGTCTTATTGACGTGCTGACCGCCGGCCCCGCCCGCCCGCATCCGCTCCCACTCGATGTCCGCGGCCTCGTTCACGTTGACCTGCGCCTCTTCCGGCTCCGGCATGACGGCCACGGTCGCGGCGCTGGTGTGAATGCGGCCCTGCGTCTCGGTGGCCGGGACGCGCTGGACGCGGTGCCCGCCGGACTCGTAGCGGAGGAACTGGTACGCGTCGTCGCCGGACACGCCGAAGCTGATTTCCTTGAACCCGCCGGCTTCGCCGGGGCTGAACGCCAGCTCCTCGATCTTCCACCCCTTCACGCGCGCGTAGCGGGTGTACATCTCGTACAGGTTGCCCGCGAACAGCGCGGCCTCGTCGCCGCCGGTCCCGGCCCGGATTTCGACGATCATCTTCGAGTAGTCTTCGTCCGGATCGACCAGCAGGCGCTCTTCGATTTGCGCGTGCAGCGTGTCGCGCTTCGGGCGCAACTCGGCCAACTCTTCGTCGGCCATTGCCTTCAGGTCGGGGTCGGCGGCCATCGCTTCGGCGTCCGCGATCGCGGCGCTGAGGCGATTGTACTCGATGTACGGCTCGACGCTCTTGGCGAGCGCGCCGCGCTCCTTGCCGATGGCCCCGACCTTCGCCGGATCGACGTTGATTGCGGGGTCGTAGAGTTGTTGTTCGAGTTCGCGGTAGCGCGCGAGCTGCGTTTCGAGAGAGGGGAACATATCAGCTCCAAGTTCCAGAGTTCGAGGTTCCAAGTTGGAGACGCAAACAGCCCACGCCCGCTAATGCTGGGTGCGAGCGATTGTGGCAGCAAATTGGAGGCGCGTCGTACTCATGGAACTCTGGAACTTGGAACTCTGGAACTACTTCTTCTCTTCGGCCGGCTTCGCCGCGGGGGCGTCCTTCTTCGCGCCGGCGTAGCCGCCGGCGGTCTTCTTGTACCGGTCGTTGAACTTCTGGACGCGGCCGGTGGTGTCCAACAACTTCATCTTACCGGTGAAGAACGGGTGGCTGGCGCTGGAGATTTCCAGTTTGTACAGCGGGTACTCCTGCCCGTCGGTCCACTTGATCGTTTCGCTCGTCTGGACGCACGACTGCGACAGGAAGGCGAAATCGGCGGCGGCGTCCTGGAACACGACCGGCCGGTAGCTGGGGTGAATGCCCTTCTTCATGACTCTGCTCCGCGAATAAGGTTCAGGCTGGTTATGTTAGAAGGCCGCAAGGGGTGCGACAACACCGCTTCTTGTAGGGTGGGACAAGGCTTTGCGCCGTCCCACCACGCTTTAGTTTTGTGGCACAGACATTCCTGTCTGTGTTGCCTTTGGAAGCACGGACAGGAATGTCTGTGCCACAAGAGAAGAGGTGCGACGGCGCAAAGCCTTGTCCCGCCCTACGAAAGCATCTCCACCCCCAACAGCGTGAAGTCGTCGGCGTGGCGCACGTGCTGAAGCAGGTCGCGCGCGACGGCGTCCACGAACGCCGCCCCCGCGAGCGCGCGGTGGCGCGCGGCGGCTTCGAGCAGGCGATCGGTTCCGCCGTGGCCGGGGTCGCCGTCGGGCCGCGTGCCGTCGGTGCCGATCAGCAACCGGTCGCCGGGGTTCAGCGCGCCGGACCGGATTGGATAAGTCGCGCCCGCGGTGCCGAGGAACGGACCCGGTATCGCCCACGCGGTCGGTTCGCCGCTCGCGGGGATGTAGACCGGTGTCGGCAAACCCGCACGCGCGAGGGTCAAGGCGCCGGTCTTCGCGTTCAGCACGCCAGCCAGCATCGCCACAAGGGGCAGTTCATCCGCGCTCAGCGCGGCCAACTTTTGGTTCACGCCACTCAGCACCTCGTCCGGCGGCACGACGCGGTAGCTGTGGCCGGTGATCTCCTTCAGCACCACCGACTGCTGAACGAACGCCGCGAGCAGACCACCCGCGGCGGCACCGGTGCCGACCACATCACCGACGAAGAACCCGACGGTGTGCTCATCCAAGCGTCGCACGTCGTGGAAGTCGCCGCCGGCGCGGTTGCGCGGCCGGTAGCACACGTGGAACCGCGCGCGACCCACTTCCGGGAACGACTTCGGCAGGAACGCGGCGCGGACCCGGCGGGCCATGTCCTGTTCGCTGTCGAGTTGCGTGAGCGCCTTCTTCAACTGGTCGCCGACCAGTCGCGCCTCCGCGGCGCGGACCGCGACCCGTGCGGCGTTCGCCTGCGTGCGGGCCAGCGCGCGAAGTTGCGCCACGAACGCGACCGGTTCGACCGGGCGCGGAACCACCACGTCGGCGCCTGCGTCCAGTCCGACCGTGACCAACTCTGACGACGCGAGCCAGACGACGGGAACGACCTGATCGCCGAGTTCGGCACGCCACCGCCGGGTCTGCGCCGCGGCCATTTCGACGCGCTCGCCGGCATCGATGACCGCGACCACGACCGAAGCGAAGTCCACGGCCGGCGCGGACCCGAGCGCGTGGTCCGTGACCGCGAACCCGGCGGACGCGACGAGCCGCCGCAGGTCGCCGTCGCCGGTTCGCCCGTGGGGGCTGCTCAACAGGACGGTCGCGGGTGTGGGCATTGATGTTTCAGATTTCGTGTAGCCGCGACTCGAAGAGGAGCGCGGACGGCTACACTAAAACACTAAACGCCGAACACCGCAAGCAGAGGTTGCTGTCGTGCCTGTCCAGATGGAACTCCGCCGGATCATCATCAGCGAACTGGTCGAACACCAGATCGTTGTGCTGAAGGAAGTGGACGGCGAGCGCAACTTCCCCATCGTCATCGGCATTTTCGAGGCGACGAGCATCGACCGCCGCGTGAAGGGAATTCAGGCGCCGCGCCCGCTCACGCACGATCTCATCATCAGCGTCGTCGAGCAGATGGGCGGCGAAATTCAGGACATCGTCATAAGCGACCTGAAGGAACACACGTACTTCGCGAAGCTCCGCGTCCGCAAGGACGGCGAGTTGACCGAAGTGGACTGCCGGCCGAGCGACGCGATCGCGATCGCGGTGGCGAGCCGCGTGCCGATCTACGTGAACGAGGACGTGCTGGGCGAAGCGCTCGAAGACGAGGAGTGAGGCTACCCCAATTCCGCGATCACCTCACCGTCGGGGAGAACCGCGACCGGTTTGCTCGTCGCGTCGTAGAGCATCCGGTGTTGGTCGATACCCAGATGCCGGTACACGGTCGCGAGCAGGTCGAACGGCGAATACGGCTTCTGCGACGGGAACTCGCCACGCGAGTTCGTCGCACCCACCACCTGACCCATCTTCAACCCGCCGCCGGAGACGAGCGCGGAATACGCCTGCGGCCAGTGGTCGCGCCCGGTGCCGCTTGCGTTCGTGCTGAGTCGCGGCGTGCGCCCGAATTCGCCCGTCACCACCACGAGAATCTGTTGATCCAGTCCGCGCGTGTAGATGTCTTCGATGAGCGCCGAGAGCGATTCGTCGAGGTAGGGCAGTCGCGTTTTCATGAAGCCCGCAAAGTGACCGGGGCGCCCGGCGTTCTGGATGTGGTCGTCCCAGTTCGTGAACTCGTCGCCGTACTTCGGGGTGTTGATGTAGAGGCTCACCACCGCAGTGCCCGCCGCTGCCAGCCGGCGCGCGAGCAGGCACGACTGCCCCCACGCGTGCCGGCCGTAACGGTCGCGGGTCTTGTCGCTCTCGCGCGACAGGTCGAACGCCTCCGCGACCGTGCGGCTGGCGAGCAGTTCAAACGCCTGCCGCGTGTGCGTGTCCGACGTTGTGAGTTTGCCGGTCGCGTCGAGGTCGCGTCGCAACTTGTCGAGGTCGCCGAGCAACTTCTTACGGTCGTCGAGCCGGTTCGGGTCGCGGTTGAGCGCGATGAACGGCGGTTGGAAGAGCGGCGTCGAAGGATCGCCCACCGCGAACGCGCCGTGCTGGTGTCCCAGGTACGTCGGCCGCGTCATGTACGGCGCTTGCGGCAGCGCGACGTAGGGCGGCATCGCGTCGCGGTGCGCACTGCGGACGAAGCTCGCGATCGAGCCAAAGTCGGGATGCTCGCTCTTCGACTGCGACAGCGGGTCGAGGACCGCCGGCCGCTTCCCGGTCAGCACCACGATGCCGCCATCGCTGTGGATGTTCACGTCGTGGTTCAGCGAGCGGATCAGGCTGAACTTGTCCGCGATCTTGGCTTGCCGCGGAAAGTGTTCGCAAATGTCGATGCCGCTGACGTTCGTGCGGATCGGCTTGAACACGCTCCGGTAGGCTTCCGGCGCGTCCGGCTTCAGGTCGTAGGTTTCGAGGTGGCTCGGCCCGCCGTGCAGGTAGAGCAGGATGACGGACGTGTCTCGCTTCGGCTCGCTTGAAGCGGCGCGCGCGGCGAGTACATCGGTGAGGGTGAGTCCGCCGAGGGCGAGCGCACCCGCCTTGAGGAAGTCGCGGCGCGAGGACGGGTTGGGCTTCATGACCCGAGTGTAGCCCGAAACGCGGGGCATGGGCAAGAAGGAACCCCGATCAGGTTACAGGGCGGAAGCCAGTGACTGCTTACGCCGACGTCCACGTCAGGAGCAGCCAGTACACAACCGGAGTAACAACCATTCCCATCAACTGGAGGCCGAACTTCAACCACCACGGCCGGACATAAGCAACCAACAGTTCGAGCGGAAAGACCGGCCAATGGTAAACCAGATAGGCCAACCCGATCAGAACGACGTAACCGGGCTCAAGTGGGCCAAGCGGCCACTCGCCCTCGGCCAATCGAGCCGCCCGGTGATTGCGATACAATCGCGGCACTACGACCACGAACCAGATGACCTCAACGGCGACAGGTATCGCAATACACCAGACTGGTTCCACGAGTCGAAAGCTCTCTGCGACCGAATTCAGGAATCGTTAGCCTCATCATCCCGTAACCGCGTGGCCGGCTCAAGTCACTGCGGGCGCAAACACACTGTTGCACCGCCCGCTCGCCTCGCGTACAGTCTGGTGAATCCCGCCTGCGCTCCCACCTTGCTCTCTCCCGGAGCATCACATGATCACCATGCTCGGCAGCCCGCGTCGCACGTGCGACGGCGTGACGCGGCGCGAAACGCTCGCGGCCGGTGCGCTCACCCTCCTGGGTAGCAACTTTACGCTTCCCAACCTACTCGCGGCCGAAGCGAAGAAACCCGCCGGCACGCGGCCGGGCAAGGCCAAGAACGTCATCCTGCTGTACCTCTTGGGCGGCGCGCCGACGCAAGACATGTGGGATTTGAAGCCCGACGCGCCGGCCGAAGTGCGCGGCGAGTTCCGCCCGATTTCCACCTCCGCGAGCGGCGTGAAGATCGGCGAGCACCTGCCGCGCACGTCGAAGTGGATGCACAAGGCCGCGATCGTCCGCAGCGTGAACCACAAGGCGGGATGCCACAACTGCCTGCCGAGTTACACCGGCTTTGAAGGGCTGATGCCCGACCAGCACCCGCGCGAATCCGACCCGCCGAGCATGGGCAGCGTGTGCGAGTACCTGCGCGCCGGGCGCGGCGACATGCCCGATTACGCCTACCTCCCGTGCTGGCTGGGCTGGGGTCAGGTGTTCCGCCGTGCCGGGCCTTACGCCGGTCTGCTCGGTCGGCGCTTCGACCCGCTCACGTCCGAGTGTGCGCCCTACGCCGACAAGGGCGAAAGCCCGGTGCCGGGCAAGCCGTCCGTCGTTCGCGGGATGCCGGCGCTGCCCAACACAACGTTTGAAACCGACCTCACCATCGACCGGTTGAACGACCGCCGCTCGCTGCTCCAGCAGATCGACGCCCGCGCGAAATCGCTGGAAGGCGACGGCACCATCGGCAGCTATGACCGCATTCAACAGCGCGCCTTCGGTCTGCTCACCGCGTCGAAGATGAAGGCGTGTTTCGACCTGTCGAAAGAAGACCCGCGACTGCTCGACCGCTACGGCCGCACGCTGTTCGGGCACAGCACGCTGATCGGCCGCAAGCTCATCGAGGAGGGTGTGCGGTTCGTCAACGTGACGTGGGATCTGTTCTGGGACCGCGTGAAGGTGGATTACGACGCGTGGGACACGCACAACAACAACTTCAACATCATGAAGGGGAACAAGCTCCCGCACTTCGACCAGACGTTCACGGCACTGCTCGAAGACCTCACCGACCGCGGGATGCTCGACGACACGCTGGTGGTGGTGATGAGCGAGATGGGCCGCACGCCGAAGATCAACGCGAGCGCCGGCCGCGACCACTGGACGCACTGCTATTCGGTGGTGTTCGCTGGTGCGGGCATCAAGGGCGGGACCGTGTGCGGCGCGTCCGACGCGCGGGCCGCTTACGTGAAGGATCGGCCCGTCAGCACCGCGGACATCTGCGCGACGATCTACCAGTGCCTCGGCATCGATCACGAGTCGATGGTGCCCGACAAGACCGGCCGCCCGTTCGGGATCGCGCACGGCGGGCAGCCGATCCGTGAGATCATGGCGTGACGCGGTCAGCGGCGCGACCCCTGCGGGGTCGGCGCTAAACGGCGTCTTCGCATCCCTCCTTGCACGAACCTGCCATGCGCACACTCGCACTCCTCACGACCTGCCTCCTCGCCAGTGGTATCGCCTGCCTTCGCGCCGAAGAACCGAAAGCGAAGGCGAACGATAAGGACGAGTTGGCGAAACTCTCGAAGGCGCTCACCCTGCACGCCTCGTTCGACAAGGGACTCGACGCGGACTACTCCCGCGGCGACAAGACGTGTTACGTCCAGAAGGGCAAGGAACTTGTTCAAGCCAAGCCGAACGAGGAAGCGAAGATCGTAGCCGATGCGGGCAAGTTCGGCGGGGCGCTGCACTTCCCCAAGAAGGGGACCACGCGCCCGTCGTTCAAGGACAAAGATGTCCTCGGTTACAACGCCAAGAGCTGGAGTTGCACCGTCTCCGTCTGGCTGCGGTTGGACCCGGACAAAGACTTGGAACCGGGCTACTGCGACCCGGTCCAGATCGTCGGCGACGACACCAAGAAGGGGTACATCTTCTGCGAGTGGTCGAAGGACGAGTCGCCGCGATACTTCCGCTACGCGATCCGCCCGCTGTTCAACATCTGGAACCCCAAGGGCGTGTCGTGGGGCGACATCCCGTTCGAGAAGCGGCCGATGGTGCAGGTCGAGAAGGCGCCGTTCTCGCGGGAGAAGTGGACGCACATCGCGTTCACGGTGGAGAACATCAACGACAAGGCGAAGTCGCCGCGCGGCAAGCTGTTCATTAACGGCAAGTTGCAAGGCTCCATCGAGAAGTGGGATCTGACGTTCGACTGGGATCCCGCGAAGGTGCTTCTGGTCCTCGGAGCCGCCTACGTCGGGTATCAGGACGACCTCGCCGTGTTCGACCGCGCGCTCACCGACGCGGAAGTCGAGCGCGTGTACGGCCTCAAGAACGGCATTCGCGACCTCCGCCCGTGAGCACCCACCCCTACTCTCTTCGACATCACCATGCGCACCCGCGGCACGCTCCTGGCACTCGGCGCCTTGCTTTTCACCTTCTCGGCGCTCGCCCAGGAGAAGAAACCAAAGGAAGAGAAGTACCTCGACCCCATCGACACGAAGGTGCCGCACGTCGGCACCGACAAGGCGGTGAAGTACGACTACGACATCGTGTACGTCCGCGCGAAGCGGGCCGGCGACAAGACGCACAAGCGGTTCTTCACGGACTTCTCGTCGCCGGTCACGATGGAACCCGGCGCGGACCTCATGCTGCTCCACCCCGACGGCAAGGAAGAGGTGCTCGTCGCGGGCGGCGACGGCTCCGTGACCGATCCGGTCATCTCGTTCGACGGCGAGTGGTGCTACTACGTCCTGCTCCACAACATGCAGAAGGCGAGCCAGTGGAACCCGCCGAAGCAGGGCGGCGACATCTACAAGATTCACCTGAAGACCAAGAAGGTGGTGAAGCTCACCAACCAGAAGTTCAGCCCGAACCTCGGCGCCGCGAACTGGAGTAGCGATTACCGAAAGAGCGAGCCGGGCAAGAGCCACTTCGAGTACGGCGTGTACAACATGGGGCCGTGCCCGCTGCCCGGCGGGCGGCTCGCGTTCACCAGCAACCGCGACGGCTTCCGACCCGCGAAGGGCTACCCCGCGATCTGCCTCCAACTGTTCGTGATGGACGACCGCGACACGGACCTTCCCGACGACGCGACGCCGATCAACCTGGAGAAGATCGGGCACCACAACCTCGCGGGGGCGCTGCACCCGGTGGTGTTGGCCGACGGTCGCATCATGTACAGCACGCTCGAATCGCAGGGCGCGCGCAGTGATATCCTCTGGGGCATCTGGACCATTAACCCGGACGGCACGAACT
>CANLGS010000069.1 GCA_947490035.1 Gemmataceae bacterium | reverse complement strand
TTCGCGATGGCGGCTTGCGCCTTGTGGAACGTCGCCTCATCGACCACGGGCGGGAAGTAGTTCGGCACCGGGTCGGCTTGCGGCTTGGTCGATTTGTTCCGGCGGTTGTACGGGACGTATTCGCCGATGCACGCCCGCGACGTGACGATGCTCCGAATGGTCGCATCCGCCCATAGCACTTTCGTACCTTTCACCACTTCGCGACCGATGACCGGAACCTTCTCTTCGTTGAGCGTCTTCGCGATGGTGTAAATGCCCATGCCTTCGTTGCACATCTTGAAGAGACGGCGCACGACTTCGGCCTTCGGCTCGTTGATAACGAGCTTCTCGTCACGCTGGACAATCCAAGCCGGGAATTTGGTCGTGACGATCTTCGTCGCCGACGCTTCGCGCTGCTTGCGCGCCCACACTTCGCGACCACGGTTGCTCTTGGCTTCGCTCTCGGAGTGACCGCGGGAGAGTTCGACGATTGCGAACATCAGCGACATCGTGTTGACCGGCTTGCGGAACTCCAACACGGTAGGCATCAACTGAACGATGATGATTCCGCGGTTGACGATGGAAAGGAACAGTTCGACCGCTTCGCCCGCCTCTTCGCGCGAGAGCCGGTCAAGGTTCTCGACGAGAAGGTAACTCCCGGCCTTCACGCGACCCGCCTTCACCAGTTCGACGAACTGCGCCATCGCGTAGGTTTCGGGGTTGGTGCGGTTGTACGCCGAGCGGCCCGCGTCGGTCATCTTCAACGCGGTGTCAAGCTTCACGTCGGGGTGAAGGGCAAGCCACGAGTCGCGGGCTTGCGTTTGACGGCGGATGCTGTCGCCCTTTGCTTGCTCCGGCGACGAGAATCGAAGGTAGCTGTACGCGGTCGGCATCGTGGACACCTCAGAAGTCTGGGCTTGGAACTTCTGTTATTATACAATTCAGAAACTACTTGACGCCGTGCTTGTACAGCACCACTCGACGAATCGGCAGATCGGACATGGAAGCTCCTTGTACTCGCGAAGCCGCAAGCGGCTCCTCTTTCGTATAACAGTTCTTGACTCGTCTCACCTCTCCCGCGTTCGCGCACTCCCCGCCCGTCATCCCCCGGACCGGTTCCCCATGTCCACGCACGCACGCACCCCCCGCGAAGTCCTGGCGTTCATCCGCGAGCGCGAGGTCAAGGCTATCGACTTCCGGTTCATGGACTTCCCCGGCTCGTGGAAGCACTTCACCGTCCCCGCGGAAGTTCTCGACGAGAACGCGTTTGAAGACGGCATCGGGTTCGACGGCAGCAGCATTCGCGGGTGGGTCGCGATCAACGAGTCCGACATGCTGCTCATGCCGCAGCCGGACACGCTGTTCATCGACCCGTTCTGCAAGGACATCACGCTCGCGATGCTGTGCAACATCCAAGACCCGCTCACGAAGGAAGACTACTCACGCGACCCGCGAAACGTCGCGCGAAAAGCCGTCAACTACATGAAGTCCACCGGCGTCGCGGACGCGGCCATGTTCGGGCCGTCGCTGGAGTTCTTCGTTTTCGACGACGTGAAATTCGACCAGACGCCGCACTCCGCGTTCTATTACGTCGATTCCGGCGAAGGGCAGTGGAACACCGGTCGCGACGAGCGGCCGAACCTCGGCTACAAGGTGCCGTACAAGCAGGGCTACTTCCCGTGTCCGCCCTCGGACTCGCTCCACGACCTGCGCTCCGAGATGATGCTCGCGATGATGCAGTGCGGCATGACCGTCGAAAGCCACCATCACGAGAAGGCCGGCGGCGGGCAGTGTGCGATCAACGTGCGGTACGACGACCTCGTGCCGATGGCCGACAACGTGCTGAAGTACAAGTACATCGTCAAAAACATGGCGCGCCGGCACAATAAAGCGGCGACGTTCATGCCCAAGCCACTCTTCGAGGACTACGGCAGCGGGATGCACGTTCACGTATCGCTGTGGAAGGACAAGGGCGGCGAGCGTGTGAACCTGTTCGCGGGCAGCGACTACTCCGGCCTGTCCGAACTCGCGATGTACGCACTCGGCGGTCTGCTGAAACACGCCCCGGCGCTGTGTGCGATCACCAACCCCACAACCAACAGTTACAAGCGCCTCGTTCCCGGCTACGAAGCGCCCGTGAACCTCGCGTACAGCCAGCGGAACCGCTCCGCGGCGGTGCGTATCCCGGTGTACTCGTCGCGTGCGAAGTCGAAGCGGCTGGAGTTCCGCATCCCCGACGGCGCGGCGAACCCGTACCTGGCGTTCGCCGGGATGCTGATGGCGATGCTCGACGGCATCCGCAACAAGACGCACCCCGGCGAGCCGCTCGACAAGGACATCTACGACATGCCGGCGGAGCAGTTGAAGAACGTGCCGAAGACGCCGCAGACGCTGGTGGACGCGCTGAACGCGCTGGAGAAGGACCACGAGTTCCTGCTGCACGGGAGCGTGTTCACCGAAGACGTGATCGAGACGTGGATCGACTACAAGCGGAAGGCCGAAGTCGCCGCGATCCGCGTCCGCCCGCACCCCTACGAGTTCGCGCTGTACTTCGACGCGTGACCTCACGGTAACCCGCGAAGGGACGCCCACGAGATGAAGAATACGTTGAATTCTTGCGACCGGATACAGTAGTGCCGGTGAACCTCCATGAAGCCGAGTAGTGCGATATCCGTCGCGCCGCTGACGACCACCCACGTCGAATCGACCTCCAGGCCCGGTTTGCCATTTGCATCGGGCGGGAAGCGGAACCGCACCTCGACCAACCGCCCGTAGCCCTTCGCCGTCGATCCGGTGATGTTCACGAGCGGACCGCCGGACGGGAGCGGAAGACCCAACTTCGTTGCCACGTCTTCGCTCACCATCGTGATCTGGCAGCCTGTATCGAAGATGAACTCGTGTTCGCGATCCCCGTGCGGGTCAGGGACGATCGGCGGCACTTTCACCCGAACGACATCCAAACCGTGCCGCTTATCCGGTTCGATTGGGCAAATGAACGACATGTGTCACTCGCCCTCGGCGAGACGAGGGTAGAGACGTAAGCCTTCTTCGGGGTCGCGGACGCGATCCATCTGCTTTCACGCGCGAACGTCGGGCGGAATCGCGTTCAGGAACCGCTGATACTCCTCCCAATCGGCCGTCGCCACCAACACAACGCGGTCGAGTTCGTCACCGCGCCAGGTATCCGTGTACGCGAGGTAATACCCGATGGGGTACTTCGCTTGTAGTTCCTCATTCGCCTTGCGGCGTGCGGCGGCTTGAGCGGCGGTCATCGTCGGCCACTGCTTCCGAATCTCCTGCCAGGCCTGCTCGTGGGGATCGGCCAGTGTCGGATCCATCGTCGCGTCCTCCAGTGTCTCTTCAGTGTACCGCGCCTGTTCGCGCGAAGGCAATTCGCGCGGCTCGGGAATTGGCCTTGTATCGCCTGTTTCGCGACCGCTACACTTCTCCCTTCACCGCCTGGGCAGGACGCCCCAGGCACGACAGGTCACGGAGGACTTTCGCACATGCCGCCGCGCAGCAAAGAAAAAGAACCCATCATCGTCCCGGCCACCCGCCCGCTGATCGCAGTCAACGCCGACTACGTCACCCCGAAGAACGGCACCGCGTTCGCCAAGATCAACGTCGGCTACCTCGACGCGATCATGGCCGCCGGCGGGCTGCCGGTCGTCCTGCCGCCGCTCCGCAAGGACAACCTCGCGGACATTGACGCGCTCCTCGACCAGTGCGCCGGGATCGTGCTCACCGGTGGGGCGGACATGGACCCGCGGCGCAACGGCCAGCCGCTCACGGCCGTCGTCAACCCGATGCCGGCCCGCCGCGAGGACGCGGACCGTTATTTGCTCGCCCGCATCTTCGAGAACAAGATTCCGGTGCTCGGCATCGGCGTCGGGATGCAGCAGTTGAACGTGTTCGCGGGCGGCACGCTGCACATGCACCTGCCGGCCGACAACCCGAAGGCTCTGCCGCACTTCGACCAGACCGGCGCCCCGCACCGGCACATGGTTCTGATCGAAGAGAACACCCGGCTCGACGACATCTACGGCACGCAAGAGCTGCGCGTGAACAGCTCGCACCACCAGGCCGTGAACCAGATGGGCAAGCGGATGCGGGTCGCGGCGAAGGCACCGGACGGGGTGATCGAGGCGATCGAGGCGACCGACCCGAACTGGTTCTGCGTCGGCGTGCAGTGGCACCCGGAGGCGGACACCGCCAGCGCGCTGGACGTGCAAATCTTCGACAGCTTCGTTCAGGCCGTGATGCGGAACATGGACGCCGTTCTCGCGGTCGCCTAGGGGAGAGTGAGGAGTGAGGAGTGAGGAGTGAGGAGTGAAGAACAAGTGACGCCTCGGGTTCTGCTTGTTCTTCACTCCTCACTCCTCACTCCTCACTCCTCACTGTTTGAAATGGTCCGAACCTTACTCGGCCTCTCGGTCGGCTCCGGGCTGGAGGGCGTGGACGCGGTCGCGGTGCGGGTCGAAGGGCTGGGCCTCGACCTCGTGACGCGCGTCGTGGCCGCGCCGCGGGTCGCGTTCCCGCCCGGCGTGCGCGACGTGTTCCGCACGCCCCCCGCCGCGCTCCCGCCAGAGTTCCTGCGCGCCGTCGCGGACACCGCGGTGTTCGCGGCTCGGCAGGCGCTGAGCAAAGCCGCGGTGTCGCCGCGCGACACGTTCGCGGTCGGCATCCTCGAACCGACTCGGCCCGCGGGTTCCGTTCCGGTGTACTGGCCGGAGGTCGCGGAGCGCGTGGCCGAGCAGACCGGCGTTACGGTGCTGCACGGGTTCGCCGACCGCGACCGCGCCGCCGGCGGCACCGGTCATCCCATCGCGGCCGTATCCGACTTCCTCCTCTTCCGCGACCCGGCCGAATCGCGCCTGCTCGTTCACCTCGGCGCCGTCTCAACGGTGCTACTCGTCCCGGCGGGCGGGTCGGTGTCCGCTGTGTCCGGCTTCGAGGCCGGACCGGGGAACCAACTGCTCGACGCGATCCTCTTTCACGCCACACGCGGCAAAGAACTGCACGACCTCGGCGGCAAGCAAGCGGTGCAGGGGCGGTGCCTCGACCCGCTCCTGGCGCGGTGGTTGGAACACCCGCACCTGACACGCACGCCTCCGAAGACCGTTCACGCGGAAGCGTTCGGCCGCAACTTCTTGCTCGCGGCGTTCGACGCGGTACGGCAACTCAACGCAACCCTCCCCGACTTGCTCTGCACGGCGACGCACCTCGCCGCCCGCGCGATCGGCGACGGGTGCCGGCACACGCTGATGAAGCCGGACGGGGCGCGCCGCGTGTTGCTCGCCGGCGGCGGCGTGCGAAACGGCTTCCTGTGGCAACTGGTGGCGAAGCAATTCAGTGGAAGTGTCGAGCGCGCCGACGCGGTCGGCATACCGGCGCTGTCGCGGAACGCGGCGGCGGTGGCGGTGCTGGCGGCGCTGACGTGCGATGGTGTTGCGGGCAACCTGCCGGTGATGACCGGCGCAACCGGCGGAAGGCTCCTGGGTCACCTCTGCCCCGGCGACGGGCGCAACTGGGCGCGCTGCGCCGCGTGGCTGGCCGACCAGACCGGCGAGTACCCCCGTGCGAACCGGGCCGCGTAACGGAGGGTAAGAAAGTGCCGGTGAACCACTTCGATCAGGCCAGTCGGTTTGCGGCGAAGTTCGACCCGCGCGCGTTCCTCGGTTGGCTGCTCGGTCTGCCACCGGACGGCTTCATGTTTCGCGAGTGGCTGGACACGCGCGACTTGCCTTTCCCCGGCGGCACTGACCGCGCGTCGGACACCGTCGCGCACGTCGCAGACATCACGCGAAACCGCGTCCCGTGGGCCGTGGCGATCGAGTTCCAGACGAAGCCGGACCCGGAGATGTTCGGCCGGATGTTGGGCTACCTTTCCGGTCTGTGGCTAAACCGCAAGCCGGACGCGGGGCGTGGGAGCCGCTTCCATTTGGGCGCCGCGGTCGTTAACCTGACGGGTAACGGGTCTGCGTCGCGCGAGATGACCTGGCCGGCCGCTGGGCTTCACACGCAGTTGAACGTCGTGGAGCGAAACCTCGAACACGAATCCGGGGCGGACCTCTTGGAGGGGCTTGAAGCAGGCCGGTGGTCGCGGGCACTACTGCCCTGGCTTCCGCTCATGGTCGGCGGCGATAAGTCCGACATGATCGACCGGTGGAAGGCGTTGGCCGACGGCGAACCGGACACGCGGCGCAAGGCCGAGTTCGCCGGGATCGCGCTCGTCTTCGCTGAGAAAGCGGGGCGGAAGGACATCTGGGAACAGAAACTGGAGGGCTGGAACATGGAAGAATCCACCGTCGTGAACGCGTGGATCGCGAAAGGCGAGGCGCGCGGCGAGGCACGCGGCAAGGAGATCGGCACGATGGAAGCCGCGCGAGCGTCTATCCTGCGCCTCGGAACCAAGAAGTTCGGGCCGGTGTCCCAGGAAGTTCGCGAAGTCATCGAAGCGATTCAAGATCGCGCGCGTCTGGAGAGCCTGCTTGAACACGTTCTCGACGCGACCGATTGGGCCGATTTGATCGCGACGGCGTGACCGTCAGCTCAACAACTTTCGCGCCAGCACCACCGCGCCCACAACGGGGTCTTCCACCAACCCCACCGGCCACGGCGTGACGCCGCAGGCGCGGAGTTCGTGCAGGAAGCGGTTGCGGTACATCGCGCTCTCGATCACCAGCCCACCGGTTAACGCAATCGGGAGGTTATCGCGCGGCAAGCCGCCGGCCGCGACTGCGCCCGCCGCGGTTCGCGCCAGTTCGCGCGCCTCCTGCTCGAAGATCGCGCTTGCGACCGCGTCGCCCGACGCGACTGCGGTCAGCACTCGTGGCGCGAGTGCCGCTATCGCGGCCTTGTCCCACTTCCCGCGATACACCGCCGGGATGAACTCGCGCGGGTCGTCGGAACCCAATTCCTTCAAGAACGCCGACAGCAGCGCGGTCGGTTCGCCGATGTTGTCGGCGGCGCGACACGCGGCCCGCAGCCCGAGCAGCCCGAGTCGGAACGCGCTGCCCTCGTCGCCCATCAGGTAGCCCCAGCCGCCGGCGCGGGCGTCGTTCCCTTGCGCGTCGAGCGTGAACGCGATCGAGCCAGTCCCCGCCACGACCGCCAAACCCCACCCGTCCGGCGTGCCGGCCGCGAACAGCAGCGTCGCGTCGTTCGCGACGGTGAGTTTGTCCGCGAGTTGCACCATTTCGGCCCACCCGCGGATCACGTCCGCGCCTTCGCGCCCGTCCACGCCGGCCAACCCCAGCGCTGCCGCCGCGACCGGGACGCGGGTCACCTTCGCCGCGTCGAACGCGCCGACGACGGCCGCGTTCAGTTCGCGCAGCGCGGCATCGACGCCGATCGCCTGAATGTTCGACGGCCCGCCCTCGCCGCGCCCCAGCGCCGCGCCGGTGCGCGCGTCCGCGAGCACCGCGACCGTGTGCGACGCCCCGCCGTCGATGCCGATGACAAAGGACTGCGAATCCGCCATTGTGTGTCTCGAAATACAAGACGAAGAGCCGCAGATGACGCAGACGGGCGCAGATAAGAAAGAAGAGGAAGAGTGTCTTGAAGAACTCGGCCTCCTGCCTTTAATCTGCGTCACTCTGCGTCATCTGCGGCGAGTTCCTCTTCATCTCATTTCTTCGCGGCCTTCACGTACTTGTCGAACCACGCGATCTGTTCATATAGCACGTGGCCGATGGACTCGCGGGCGCTGTACCCGTGGTCCTCGTGCGGCAGCAGCACCAACCGCGCCGTGCCGCCGTTGCCGCGGACCGCCTGGTACATGCGCTCGCTCTGCACCGGGAACGTGCCGGGGTTGCTGTCCGCCGCGCCGTGAACCAGCAGCAGCGGCTCCTTGATCTTCTCCGCGTGGTAGAACGGCGACATCTTGCCGTAAATCTCCGGCGCCTCCCAGAACGTGCGGCGCTCGTTCTGGAAGCCGAACGGCGTCAGCGTCCGGTTGTACGCCCCGCTCCGCGCGATGCCCGCCTTGAACAGCTTCGAGTGCGCCAGCAGGTTCGCCGTCATGAACGCGCCGTAGCTGTGGCCCATCACGCCGACGCGGTCCTTGTCGATCCCGAACTCGGCGGCCTTGTCGAGCGCCGCTGACGCGTTCGAGTTCAGTTGGTCGATGAAGTTGTTGTTCGCGGTCTCCGGCGGGCCGACGATCGGCATCGACACTTCCATCACCGCGTAGCCCTGCGTGAGGAAGAACAGGTGCGAGTAGCCGCTGACCGCGGTGAACCGGTGCGGCGAGCCGGTGATCTGGCTCGCGGTGTCCGCCGACGCGAACTCCACCGGGTACGCGTAGAACACCGCTGGCACCTTGTCGCCGTCCTTGTGACCGGGCGGCAGGTGCAGCGTGAAGGAGATCGTCGTCCCGTCGGCGCGCTTCGTGGTGACGAGTTGCTTCTTCGCCTTGCGCAGTTCCGGCGCCGGGTCGGTGTTCTTCGTGAGCGCCTTCTCGTGCGGTCCGTCGCGGTAGAAGTAGTTCGGCGGCTCCGATACCGACTCACGCCGAACGAGTACCTTCGTCCCGGTCACGTTCAGCACGCGAACGACCTCTTCGTACACGTTCTCCGGGCTGTGGTAGAGGCGCTCGGCCTTGCCGGTCTTCAGGTCGTACTTGTCGAGGAACGGGCGGTCGCCCTTCGGGGTCGCGCCGCTGCCGTGCAGGAAGAACGTGTCGCCCGCCGGGTCGCCCGCGGTGCGGATCATCGCGTGCCCGCTCGGAAGTTGCCGCAGGAGCGGCGAACCCGGATCGCCGTAGCGGTCCTGTACGGAGCGCTCGAACAACAGCTTCGGGTCGGTGGCGAGGATCGCGGTGGTCGGCGCGAGGAACGTGCGCCCCCACTTGCGGTCGCGGTCGTAGTCGCGGAGCAGCATCCGGTTGCCGGTCGGGAAGAAGTCGATGCCCGCGAACCGGTGTTCCACCTTCAGCAACTCGTTACCCTTGATCTCGCCACTGGCGTTCGTGGTGAACAGCGCGTCGCGGTGCGGCACCTTCTTCTTGGGGTCGCCGTCGTCCAAAGCTTCCGCCCAGATGAGCGTATGGGGAAGGGTAGGAATCCACCGCACCGAGCGCGGTCCGGTCGGGACGCCTTCAATGGGCACCTTGTCTTGCAGCGGTAGTTCCGCGACCGTGCCGGACTTCTCGCCGTTCCCGGTCTTGTACACCTCCACCGCGCGCGGGAACGCCGAATACGGGTGCAGGTACGAGAACGGCTTCTGCACGCGATACACCAGCACCAGTACGCCGTCCGGCGACGGGTCCGAGCCGATGTGGATCGCGGGCGGCCCGATGTTGTGGACCGCTGGCTTTCCCGGCTTGGTGCTGACGACCGCGAGTTGCGACGTGCAGTAGTACTCGAACAGCGCCGCGTCGTGCGGTTCTTTCAGCATGTCCTGATAGGTGCGAACCGGTGCCGCTTTGCCGCCGCTCTCTTGAACCACCGGGCCACTCGGCGCGATCGGCGGCGTGGGTGCGTCGCCGCGGCCTTCGGGGATCAGTTGCGCGAGTAGCGAGCGCGAGTTCGGCATCCACTGAACCGCTTCGCCGATGGCGCCGTTCAGCCGCACGCCCTCCACCTTCTCCAGTTTCAGTTCGTCCAGATCGCACACCCACAGTTCGATGCCGGCGTCGGTGGTGTTCAGCAGCGCGAATCGCTTGCCGTCCGGCGACCACATCGGGAACCCGACCTTCGCTTTCTCTGGCAGTGGGATCGGCTTCGCGTCGCCGCCGGTGACCGGCATCAGCGACAACCCGGTGACGCGCGGCGGCCGTGCCGGGCCGTTCGTCTTCGGGTTGATGCGCAGCCCCGCGAGCCGCAGCATCGGCGCCGCGACCTCTTCGATGGACGGGTAGCGTGCCGACTGCACGAGCAGGATGTTCTCGCCGGTGGGCGAGACGGAGAGGGCCGGCGGCGCGGGCGCATCGAGTATGTCGATGATCGCTTGCGGCGGCTTCTGGTAGCCCTCTTGCCCGAAGGCGTCCACGGTGGCGATCAACGCGCATACCCCGCACAACAGCGATCGAAACATGACTGCCCTCCCGAATGTCGTCCAGGCAGTATACTACGCCAGAAGAAACCTACCCGGGACCTGTGGCCGCTCGCGGCTTCGCAAACTTGCGAAGCCGCGAGCGGCCACAGCAAAAGAGTGGGTTCTTCGCTCACCCTCTCACCCACCAGACCCGCCATGAAACTCACCCGCTTCGCTGCCGCACTCGCGCTCGTGGTTATCGCATCAGGGGGCTTACGCCCCCCGCTCGCCTCGGCGGAAGACAAACCCGTCGTCCTCGACGGCGGCGACGGCCCCGGTAAGGGCAAGCACGTCGTCCTCGTCAGCGGCGACCAGGAGTACCGCTCGGAAGAGGCCATCCCGCAGCTCGCGAAGATCCTCTCGAAGCACCACGGGTTCAAATGCACGGTCCTGTTTACGGTGGACCCGAAAGACGGCACTGTCAACC
>CANLGS010000068.1 GCA_947490035.1 Gemmataceae bacterium | reverse complement strand
CACCTACCAAAAATCCGCGAATCGCGGTTGCTTCCGCGCGGAATATAGCGCATGTCTGTACACTATAACCGTCTGTAGTGGACGGATGATCCGTAGAGGCCGCCTCATGCCGCTCCGACACCTGTTCATCGACATGAACTCGTTCTTCGCGTCCGTCGAACAGCAGGACGACCCGACGTTGCGCTACCGCCCGGTCGCGGTGATTCCGACCGACGCGCCGACCACCGCGTGCATCGCGGCGAGCTACGAGGCGAAGGCGTTCGGCGTCAAGACCGGTACGCCGGTGTGGGAGGCGCGGAAGCTGTGCCCGAAGATCGTGTTCGTGGTCGCCGACCACCGGCGGTACGTCATTATGCACAACCGCATCCTCGCGGCCGTGCGGAGCGTCATCCCCATCGAAAGCGTCCTGTCCATCGACGAGATGTCGTGCCGACTGATGGGCGACGAGCGGACGCCCGAAAAGGTCGTGACGATCGCGAAGCAAATCAAGCGCGCCATCCGCGAACTGGCGGGCGACTACATGCGGTGTTCAATCGGTGCCGGGCCGAGCGTGCTGCTGGCGAAGGTCGCGGCCGACATGAAGAAGCCGGACGGGCTGACCACGCTCACCGACGCCGACCTGCCGCACGCGCTGCACCGGTTGGAACTGACCGACTTCCCCGGTGTCGGGCCGCGCATGGAAAAACGCCTGAAGTTGCACGGCATCTTCACCGTGTCGCAGTTCTGCGAAGCGCCCGCGAAGACGCTGGCCGACGTGTGGGGCAGCAAGATTCACGGCGAGCGATGGTTCCGGCTGCTGCACGGCGAAGAGGTCGCGAGCGCGCCGACGCGGCGCCAGACCGTGAGCCACTCGCACGTGCTGCCGCCGGAGTTGCGCACCGACGCCGGGTCTTACGGCGTCCTCATGCGTCTGGTCCATAAGGCCGCGGCGCGCCTGCGGAAGATCGACTACTGGTGCGGCGCGGTGTCGGTGGGCGCGAGCTTCTTGGGCGCCGAGCCGCGCGATTCGGTGTGGTGGGAAGAGAGCGTGCGCGTGCCGCGATGTCAGGACACGCCGGCGCTGGTCGCGGCCGCGGGGCGGCTATGGGAGCGCCGCATCCGCGACCGGACGCCGTTCAAGGTGGGCATGGTGTTGAGCGAGTTGGTGCCGGCGCGGAGCGCGACGCCGTCGCTGTTCGACGAGGACCGGCAGGGCGAAGACATCTCGCACGCGATGGACACGGTGAACGCGGAGTTCGGCGCGAGCGTGGTGTACCTGGGCGCGATGTTCGGGATGCGCGACGCGGCCCCGTCGCGTATCGCGTTTACGAACATCCCCGACTTCGACCGCCGCGTGAGCTGAGCGCGAAACAACCCGAACCACGCGACCGGCGAAAGCCGGTTTTTTCGTTTGATGGCGACAACTCTGGCGAGCGACCCGTCTCACTTCTGATCACGATCTGATATGCTGTCCGTTCTCGCCAAGCCGCCACCCTCAAGGCGCGTCCGCATGTTCCGCTCACTCGCTTCGCTCTGCGTCCTCTGCGCCCTCGGCGGTGAATCGTTCGCCGCGGACCCGACGTACTGGCAGGACGTGCGGCCCATCCTCCGCAAGCACTGCGTCGTGTGCCACAGCGAGAAGCGGCTCGACGAACCGGACCTGAGCGCGAGCCTCGCGCTCGACAAACCGGACAACATCAAGAAGGGCGGGAAGAACGGCAAGGTGACGGTGCTTGTCGCGGGCAAGCCGGACGAGTCGCTGCTCGTCACGCTGCTCACGTCGAAGGACAAGAAGCGCGCCATGCCGCTCGACGCGGACCCGCTTTCGGCGGACGACGTCGCGGTCATCCGCAAGTGGGTCGCGGTCGGCGCGCCGGAAGGTATGAAGCCGAAGGACACGGAACTCGGAGGGCTTACGCCCCCCGCTCGCCCGATCAGGAAGATCGACGTGATCTTCAGCACGAAGGCCTTACTTCCGAAGACCGCGGCGCTGCCCGGTCCGCTCGAAATGACGCTGCAAGTCGGGCCGCTGCCGCCGGTCGCGGCGGTCGCCTTCAGCCCCGACGGGAAGCTCCTCGCGAGCGGCGTCTACGGTCGCGTCACGGTCTGGGACTTGGCGACCGCGAAGCCGGTGAAGGTGCTCACCAACGTCCTCGGCGCGGTGAACGACCTGAAGTTCTCGCCCGACGGCAAGACGCTCGCGGTCGCCGGCGGCCAGCCGTCGGCACGCGGCGACCTGCGCCTCTTCGACACCACCGAATGGAAGCTGTTACACTCGCTAGGCGGTCACCTCGATACGGTGTCGTGCGTGTCCTTCAACAAGGACGGCACGAAGCTCGTCAGTGCCAGTTTCGACAAGACGGTTCGGTTATGGGATGTGAAGCAAGCCAAGATGATTCACAGTTACACCGGGCACTCGGACTTCGTGTACGCGGTCGCGTTCAGTCCGGACGGGTCGTGGTACGTGACCGCGAGCAAGGACCGCACCGGGCGCATCATCGACACTGCGACCGGCAAGGGATTGTTCACCCTGAGCGGCACCGATCAGGAGGTGCTGGCGGTCGCGGTGCATCCGACGAGCGGGCAGGTACTCGCCGCGGGCCTCGACCCGCTCGTGAGCTGGTACGACCCGAAGACCGGCGAGCGCGTCCGGCGCGCCGGCGGTCCGGGCACCGCGACGCACGAGATCGCCATCGACCCGAAGGGCACGCTGGTCGTCGCGGCCGGCGGCGACGGCAGCATCCGCACGCTCGACCCGAAGACCGCGGCGCCGGTGAAGGCGATGCAATCCGGGTCGGTGGTGTTCGCGGTCGCGGTGGACGGCGGCGCGAAGCGGATCGCCAGCGGCGGCGCCGACGGCGTGGTGAAGGTGTGGGACGCGTCCGACGCGCGATTGCTCGTCACGCTATGGAGCGGGGGCGATGACAACTGGTTGTCACTCACGCCGGAGGGCTACTTCACCGGCTCGGACGCGCTTCTCGCAAAGGGCGTGTGGAAGGCGACCGGGAAGCCGCTCACGGACAAAGCGTTGCTCGCGCCGCTGAAGGACGCAAGTCAGGTTGGGAAGGCGGCCCAGGCGCAAAAGCTGGCGGAACCGGTGTGGAAGTGAGTGTTCGCGCGCCGGGTAACCGGTTAGAGTGAGAGCCGCTATACTACCTCGATGGTATTCTCCCTCGGTAACAACTCAGGAGTCCTGCGGATGTTGCGCGCGATCCGTTCGGTGTTGGGTGCGGCGGCGATCCTGTTCGGCGGCGCGCTCCTTGCGCAGCCGAAGGAGTCCCCGCAGGCCGAAGGGTACTTCCCGCTCAAGAAGGGCACGAAGTGGACCTACAAGGTCGGCGACAACGTCGTGGAGGTCGTGGTCGTGAAGGGCGAGAAGCCCGGCGACGAGTACCAGGTCGATACGTTCGTGGGCAAAGACCCGAAGACGACCGAGTGGTACGTCGTCAAGGCGGACGGCGTGTACCGCACGAAGGTGAAGGACGACAAACTCGACCCCTACGTGAAGGTACTCGCGCTGCCCGTCAAGAAGGACACCACCTGGGACATCAACAGCAAAGTCGGCACGCAGACCATCAAGGGCACCATGAAGGTGATCTCCGAGAAGGAGAAGATCAAGACGCCGGCCGGCGACTTCGAGGCGGTGTTCGTCGAGGGCAAGGACATGGACATCGCCGGGGCGAAGACCACCGTGCGCATCTGGTTCGCCAAGGATCGCGGCATCGTGAAGGAGGAGTTCATCCTCCAGACCAACGAGAAGGTGCTGCTCGAACTGACCAAGTTTGAAGAAGCGAAGTAGCAGGAATGTTGGGGGCAAGTCGAAGGATTTGGACAGTAAGCCGCCCCTTTGCAAAGGGGCGGCTTGGTCAACACGCACCACCTCGACGAACGCTTGGTGCGCCAACTCAAGAAGGCCAATCCATGCGCCTCGCACTCACCCTCTTCTGTGTGGCCGCACTCGCGCCGGTCGCCGCGGCGCAGACATCCTTCCCAATGGTCACGCACGTGACGCCGGTCGCGGTGCAGCGCGGCACCGTCGCCGAGGTGACCGTCGAGTGCCGCACCAGCTCGCTCGCGGGCGCGTACAAGGTGCTGGTCGAAGGCACCGGCGTGACCGCGGAAGTCCTTCCAGGCAAAGACGCGCCGAAACCCGATCCCGCGCCGCTGGTGCTGTCGTGCAAACTCAAGGTCACGGTCGCGCCCGACGCGGCCACCGGCGTGCGCGAGTTCCGCATCGCGTCCGCGCTCGGCATCTCGTCGCTCGGCCAACTCCTCATCGTTGACGCGCCCGTGATCCCCGAAAAGGCGGTGCCGTCCGCGGTGGCGAAGCCACAGCCGATTCCAATCCCTTCGGTTGTGTGCGGGCGCATCCGGGTAGCCGAAGCGGTCGATTACTACTCGTTCACCGCGAAGGCCGGACAGACGCTCACGCTCGAAGTGATCTGCGCCCGCATTCAGGACAAGATTCACGATCTCCAGAAGCACGCGGACCCGCTCATCGCGATCTACGACACCGACGGCCGCGAACTCGCCGCCGCGGACGACGGCTACTTCGCCGACCCCGTCCTCACGTTCACCGTGCCGAAGGACGCCGAGTACCGCGTCGCGGTGCGCGACGCGAAGTACGACGGCGACCCGCGCTGGGCTTACGCGCTCGCGATCACCGCCGCGCCGCGCGCGGTGTACTCGTTCCCGCTCGCGGTGAACCCCGGCAAGACCGCGAAGGCATCGCCCGTCGGTAGCGCCGCGCTCGCGGGCAAGGACTGGACCGTCACCGCACCGAACACGCTCGGCATTCACACCATGCCGCTGAAACTGAACGGCATCGAGACGAACCCGGTGCCCGTCGTTGTCACGTCGCTGCCGCTGGTCGAAGAGCAGGAGCCGAACGACACACCGAAACAAGCAACGCGGATGCCCTTGCCGGGCGGCGCGAACGGCCGCATCGGGACGAAGCGCGACCTCGACCACTACATCTTCACCGCGACAAAGGGCAAGGCGGTTCGCATTGAAATCTTCGCGCGGCGGTTCGGCACACCGCTCACGAGTCAGCTCGATTCGCAGATCGACGTGATGACGCCCGACGGCAAAATCCTCGCGTCGAACGACGACCTTAACGGCAAGGACTCCGGCTTGATCTTCACGCCGCCGGCCGACGGCGACTACCTCGTTCGCGTGCGCGACCTGAACAACAAGGGCGGCGACGGATTCGTCTACCACCTCGAATGCGACTTCGCACGCCCGGATTTCACGATCAAGTGCGACCCCGCGAAGGCGATGATCGGCCCCGGTTCGCGCACCGCGTGGTACGTGCAGGTGGTGCGCACCAACGGCTTCGCCGGCCCAGTGAAGGTGACCGTCGAAGGGTTGCCCGCGCTTGTGACCGTGAACCCGCTCACGATCCCCGCGAACATGACGCAGGGCTTACTCGTGGTGAGCGCCGCGAAGGACGCGAAGATGGACGCTTCCGTCGTGAAGGTGATCGGCACTGCGGACTCGCCCGACCAGGGCGCGGCGCCGCTAGTGCGAACGGCGGTCGCGGTGGAAGAGATCTACGCCCCCGGCGGCGGGCGCGCGCGGTTCGACGCGAGCATGATCGCGGTCGCGGTCACGTCGGCGTCGGACCTGGCCGAGGTGAAGGTGAAACAGACGCGCATCACGCTGAAGCCGGGCGAAGAGGTGAAGATCGACGTGGAGGTGATGCGCTCCGCGCAGTACGACAAGGCGGTGACGCTCGACGTGTTGCTGCGGCACCTGGGCGGCGTCCACGGCAACCCGCTGCCGCCGAGCGTGACGGTGGTGGACGGCAAGAGCAAGACGCTGTTGGGCACTGGCAGTGTCGGCCACATCACGCTGAAGGCCGACGCGAATGCAGCCGAATGTGAAGATGTACCGGTGTGCGTGCAGGGGTTCGTGGCGATCAACTTCGTGGTGAAGGTCGGCTACGCGAGCGAGGTGATCTGGGTGACGGTGAAGAAGTGACCGCACCCCGCCGCTCGCGGCTTCGCCAGCGTTTTAAGGCAGCAACTCCCCCACTACAATCGAAGCAGTGGGCATCGCAAGTGGCGACACAGTATCTGTCGGCGCGAGCGTGAGCCGCGTGCGGTACGCGGTCGCGCCCAGCCCCTTCGGCAGCGGCTGCGGGTCGCGCAACACGATCAGTTGCCGGTTCTCCAAATCCAGCACCCAATACTCGGCAATGTTCGCGGTCGCGTACCGCTCGGCCTTCTCGGTGAGGTCGGCTCGCAACGTCGTGTCCGACACTTCGACCACGAGCGCGGCGGTCGTGGGGTGCCGGCCGATGTAGTCGCGCGGCCCGCCCGGTACGATTGCGAAGTCGGGCATCGGGTCGTTGCCGTTATCGACGTGCAGCGGCGCTTGGACGCGCGGCCACCAACCGGGGCCGAAGGCCGCTTGCAGGGCAAACAGCACAAGTCCAAGAGCGTTCGCGTGTGGTGGGTTCATCGGACCTTGCTCCATGATGACGCCGTCGAGCAGGAACGGGCGCTTGCCCTCAAACCAACCCATGTCGCCCATGTGGTTGAACTCGGTCACGGTCCACCGCTGCGACAGCGGTCGCGGGTACGTCGGCATTCCCGGACCGGATGCCGGGGGCGGTGTGATCGTCGCGGCGTTCATGGCGTGTCTCCTTAACACCACAGCGTAGCGTCATTCCTTTCCCAACACCAGATCGACAACCCAGCACCCGCGAACGTGGTCTGGAGTGTGGTCCGCCGCTCCGCGGCGGTGCCTTTGGCCTTTTGTGGTTCACATTGCACACGGTCAGGCGAAGACCGCCGCGGAGCGGCGGACCACACTCCCGAACGCGGCTACTCCTTGCCCAAAACGAGATCGACGACCCAGCACCCGCGAACGTGGGTTGTGCTGATGCCGCGGCAGTGGTTGAGGATGTGTTCGTTATCGCAGCCGGCGTCTTGCAGTGCGTCGGCGAGGATCGGCATCGCGCCGAAGTCGCGCGACTCGTACATCCCGCGAGCCAGTGACACCGCGGTGTCAGTACGCCACGCGGGATCGAACGTGATAGGTCTGAAATCGTTACCAAAGACGTCACTGTCCCGACCCCCGGTGACCCAACTCTCCCCTGGCTTTTGGAGTCCACGGAACGGAGTGTTCTTGAAGATCTCAAGTACCATCTTCAATTGCGTCTCTTGGTCGGGTCTTGCGGCGTAACTGAAGACATGCGCGGCCATCTGGGCGGCCTCCCACGACGCCCGTTTCGCAGCATCGGCCGCCAACTTGATTACGCTATCGACACTGCGAACCTGATAAGCCGGCCGGCGCACCGCGTCCAAGTCCGCGACCGTCGCCAAGCCGTCAGCGAAACGCTCTGCGACCTCAATGGCCGCACGGCTCGCAGGGTCGCTCAGCCGGTCCCACACTGTTCGGCAGCAAGCCACGGCAAAAAGACGTAGTTGGCGGGGTGTTGCCTGCCCCGTTACACTCCCGATTAGCGTCGTCACGTTAACCCTCCAACAGCAAGAACACGACACGGCGCCTGCGGCTGATGTTCGCCGAGCATTGTAACCGCCGCGAGGCTTGAGGTTTGAGGCCCGGCGCGGATAATGGCTGTTCGACACCGCACCGCGTGCCGCACCGATGGTCTTCACCTGCCCCCGCTGTAACCGCTCCCTGTCGTCCGTTTCCGCGGACGCGCAGCCGCAGTTCTGCATGTACTGCGGGCACAAACTCTCCGACAGCGTGCGCTCCGCCGCCGAGACGTACACGCAGACGTTCACCCCGCAAGCCGACGAAGGGCTGTCGGGCGTGTCCGACGAGGACGCACCGCACCCGTTACAGCCGCATGACGTGCCGCCCGCGCCCGAACCGGCGCCGCGCGAGGTCGGCGGCTACCGGCTTCTGAAACTCCTCGGCGCCGGCGGCATGGGCACCGTGTACGAGGCCGAAGCGCCCGGCACCGGCCACCGCGTCGCGGTCAAGTTGCTGTCGTCGCGGCTCGCGTCCAACCCGTCGTCGGTCGAACGGTTCCGCCAGGAAGGACGGCTCGCCAGCTAGGTCGCGCACCCGCGCTGCGTGTTCGTGCTGTCCGCCGACACCGAAAACGGCCGGCCTTACATCGTCATGGAGTTGATGCCCGGCAGCACGCTCAAAGACCTCGTGGACGAGAAGGGGCCGATGTCGCCGGCCGAAGCAGTCGCCCGCGTGCTCGACGTGATCGACGGGCTGGCCGAAGCGCACCGCGTCGGCATGATCCACCGCGACGTGAAGCCGTCGAACTGCTTCCTCACCGCCGACGACCGCGTGAAGGTCGGCGACTTCGGACTGTCGAAGTCGCTCGCCAGCACCGGGCAGAACAACCTCACGCAGACCGGCGCGTTCCTCGGCACCGTGCTGTTCGCGTCGCCGGAACAGATCAGGGGTGAACCGCTCGACTACAGTTCGGACGTGTACTCGGTCGCGGCCACGCTGTACTACCTGTTGGTCGGCGAGGCGCCGTTCTACCACCAGAACGCCGCGACCGCGCTGGCGAGGGCGATCTCCGATCCTACGCCGAAGGTGCGTGCGAAGCGCCCGGAGGTGTCCGCGCGGCTGGAGCGCGTCATCTTAAAGGGGCTGGAGCGCGACCGCTCTCGGCGGTGGCAGACGCTTGACGACCTGCGCGAGGCGCTCGTCGATTTGCTCCCCGAACGCCAGCGCGCGGCCCGACCGCGGGCGCTCGTCGCCGCGACATCCTCGATATTTTCTTTGTCACGGTTGTGCTTCTCACGCCGCTGGAGATGGCGCAGAAGGCTCTCGGCGTGTTTCGCACCGAGGTCGCGGGGGTCGCCGTCAACTTCCTCGGCTGGGCGGCGGTCGTCGCGTACTTCGCGCTGCTCGAAGGGCGGGTCGGCGCGACGCTCGGGAAGGCGCTGCTGGGCTTGCGCGTCGTTCGCGCCGGGCAGACCGGGCCGCCGGGCGTGTGGCGCGCGGCACTGCGCGCGACCGCGTTCGCGCTCGTCTGGATGTGGATTCTCGACGGCTCGCGGCTAGCGGTGATGCTTGTCGCGACCGGCTCGCAGGCGGTCGGCGGCGGGTTCAGCCTGTTCACGCTGGGCACCGGGTTCGCCGCGCTCGCGGTCCAACTGGTGAAGCGGTGGGGCTTCCGCGGACTGCACGACTTCGCGAGCGGGTGCCGGGTCACGCAGAAGCCGCTCGGCGCGCGGAAACTGCGGCTCGCGGTGCGACACCCGACGCCGCTGGAAACGCCGCTCGCGCCGGCGGCCGACGCGCTACCCGACGCGGTCGGCGGGTTCGCGGTCCGCGCGCGCCTCTCGTCGGATTCCAGCGGCGAACAGGTGTGGCTCGCGGAGGACCGGTCGCTCGGCCGCGCCGTGCTGCTGTGGCTGCGGCCGTGGGGAAGCGCGGCGCTGGCCGCCGACCCCGCGCGGCCGACGCGCCTGCGACGGCTTGGGAACGGCTCGCTCGGCTGGGCTGGGGCCGCGTTCGATTGGGTGGCTTACGGCGGGCCGCTGGTGGAAGCGATCCGACCGAGCAATCCGCTGCCGTGGGCCGACGCCCGCTACCTGATCGAACAACTGGTCGAAGAGTTCCGCGCCGCGCAGGCCGACGGCTCGGTCCCGCAGCGGCTGGCGCTCGATCACATCTGGGTCGAGCCGAACGGCCGCGTGCAGGTACTCGACTTCCCACTGTGCGCGGCGCGGTACAAGCCGAACGCGCCGAAGGCGGTGCTGCGCGAGGCCGCGTCGCTCGCGCTCGAAGGCCAGCCGCGGTCCGGCGGCGGGGCCGTGGCCGCGCCGTTGCCGGCGCACGCGCTGCTCGTGCTGAACCGCTTATTTGTGACTGAACCCTTGCTGGCGGAGTTTCAACAGGAGCTGGCCGAAACGCACGCGCAACAACCGGAGGTCACGTCGGCGACGCGTGCGGCGCACCTGGGCATCCAGGGCGCGATTCTGACGCTGCCGCTGGCGGTCGTGTTCGCGATCACGTTTGCGCTCGCGGTGGTCCTCGCGATCGACGCCGACGCGCAGGCCGAACACGCGCGGCGGGCGGCCGCGCTGCTCGCGTCGCCAGAGGAACCGGCGGCGCAGCCCGCGAACCCGGCGCGAGGCAAGGCGCTGAAGAACCCGCGCGCGAAGGTGCGCGTCAACGACCTCATCGAACGCAAGCGAACCGACGCCGCGACGCGCCGCGGACAACTGTTCCTGCCGCAGCGCCACCTCCTGAACCAGTTCGATCAGGCCATGGCATCCGCGGCCGGCCCAACGCTCGACCAGGCCCACGCGAACGAGGCGCAGAGGGTGGTACTCTGGGCCGGCGCGCCGGACAACTCGGCGCTCGGGCGCGCGAACTCGCCGTGGGGGTCGAGCGTGCTGCCGATACTGGCGGCGGTGGGTCTGATCCCGGTGGGGCTGGTGTTCTTCGCGGCCGTGGTCCGCGGGGGCGTGTCGATGATGCTGGCGGGAATCGCGATCGTCCGCGCCGACGGGCGCCGGCCGTTCCGCCACCAGTGCGCTGCGGGCCGCGCT
>CANLGS010000067.1 GCA_947490035.1 Gemmataceae bacterium | reverse complement strand
TTCCACGATCTGCGCGATCGCGGCCTTCGTCTCCGCTTTCACCTTCGACAGCTCGAACTCCTGCACCGCGACAACGGGCGGCGGGAAGGTGTGCGTCCGCGGGCCGAACAGGAAGTGGCGCGGCACGAACGTCGGCGCCTCGCGCGGCGCGTCCGCGTTGAACCACATCTGAAGCCACCGGTTCACGGCCTCGCGAGTTGGTTCGGGCCGCTGTTCTGGGCCGAACGCTTCGAGCGTGACCATGACGGGGCGCCGCGGGGCGAAGAAGAACAGGTTCGCGATCCACAGCCCCAGCCCGCGGAAGAAGGCGGGTATGAGGTGCGGTTGGCCGTCGGCCCAACTGTACATGCTGCCCCACAGCCCGCGCGTGCGGGCGAGCACGACGGTCACGTTCGGCACGGCGGCCAGCACGTCGGCCGCGGTGCGCGCCCCGCCGAGGCGCTCGGTGCCGTCGCGCGACAGCCGGCCGCTCGGCCACAGGATCACGTTCCCGCCGGCGCGCAGCGTCGCGATCACCTCACCCACGGCGGCTTCCGCGCGCTGCTTGCTCTCCGCGCTGGACTTCGAGAGGTCCGGCATCCGGATGCCGCGCAGCAGCCACGCGATCGGCGCGAACAGCGGGTTCTGGAAGTTCGTTTCGAGCAACAGCGGGCGCATCTTGAAGATCGACCACAGCCGAACGAGCAGGTTCGGCGGGTCGCAGTACGCGGGGTGGTTGGGCATGATGAGGTACGGGCCGGGGCGTTTGAACACGTCCGCGGCGCCCACGACCGTCACCTTGTAGCGCAGCGACAGGAGGAGCCGCATCATCGCCCATATCGCCCACCGCATCGCCCACAGCATGGCAATCCCTCGACTCGCGTTCGCGTTCGGGTTCAGGATAGGCTATTGACACCCCGCGTCGCGGGTGGGAACGTGGGCGTTCTGTCTTTACCCCGAAGGGGTTGCATTCAATAGCCCAGGGTCAGCCCGCGCTTCGCGGGCGCCACCCTGGGAACTTGGACAGCGCGGGCGCCCGTCACGTCCCCAGGGTGCGCTCGCAAAGCCTCGCGACCCTGGGCTATTGAATGCAACCCCCTCGGGGTAAAGAGCAGATGCCGCAAATGTCCGCTCAACTCCTCACGCTGCCACACCCATGAACCGCCGCGACCTCTTCCGCGCGTCTGCCTTCGCCCTCGCCTCACAGAGCGTCAGCCCACTCGCCTTCGGCGCCGATCCTCCTTCGGCGGACGACATGATTCGCAAGTACCTCGCCGCCGAGACGAAGCGCACCTCCGCAAAGTTCATGGACGGCGCCGCCACGAAAGCCGAGTGGGAGAAGGCGCGCGATCGCTTGAAGCGCGAGTTCCTCGACATGCTCGGCCTCGACCCGCTGCCGGAGAAGACGCCGCTGAAGGCGGCCGTTACCGGCACGCTCGAACGCGGCGGCGTGACCGTCGAGAACCTGCACTACCAGAGCAAGCCGGGGCTGTACGTCACCGCGAACCTGTACCGACCCAAGCAGGTGAACCCCGACCGTAAGGGAGGGGGTGGCAAGCTGCCAGGGGGTGGCAAGCTGCCCGCGATCCTCTACGTGTGCGGCCACGCGGGCAAGGGGCGCGACGGCAACAAGACCGCGTACCAGGACCACGGCATGTGGTTCGCGTCCAACGGCTACGTGTGTCTCGTCGTCGATACGCTGCAACTCGGCGAGATCGCGGGCAAGCATCACGGCACGTACAACCTCAATCGCTGGTGGTGGCACAGCCGAGGTTACACGCCGGCCGGCGTCGAGTGCTGGAACGGCGTCCGCGGCATCGACTACCTCTGCTCACTGCCCTATGTGGATGCCGAGAAGATCGGCGTGACCGGCATCAGCGGCGGCGGCGCGGTCACGAACTGGATCATCGCGGCGGATGACCGCGTGAAGGTCGCGGTGCCGGTGTCGGGCGTCAGCGATCTGGAGAGTTACGTCACCGATCAGGTCATCAACGGCCACTGCGACTGCATGTTCTTCCACAACCTCTACCAGTGGGAATGGACAACGGCGCTCGCTCTTTTCGCTCCGAAACCGCTGCTGTTCGCGAACAGCGACAACGACCCGATTTTCCCGATGAGTGGCAACAAGCGGATCATCGAGCGGTTGCGGAAGTGCTATGAGTTGCTCGGTGCGAAGGACAACGTGGACGAGCACGTGTCGAAGGGCGGGCACGCGTACCGCGCGGACCTGCGCATCGCGATCTTCGAGTTCTTCCACAAACACCTGAAGGGCGACAAGACGGCGGTGAAGGACACGCAGTTCGAGAAGATCGAGGGGAAAGACCTGCGCGCGTTCCCCGAAGACAAAGACATTCCGAAGGACGCGATCAACGCGACCGCCGACGAGACGTTCGTGCCGGTCGCGCAGGTGACCGTGCCCGAGCCGAAGAACTTCAAGGGCTGGAAGGCGGGGTTGGTGAAGCAGCTCCGCGAGAAGGTGTTCCGCGCGCTGCCGGAGAAGGTGCCGGCGGCACGACCAGACGACACCACTTTCAACGTCGAGTGGGAGGCCGAAACCGGCGTGACCTTCACGGTTATGGCAACCCCGGCGGGAAAGCCGGACGCCGCCTACACCACGTTCGCCATCGCGGGCGCGGCCGACGCGAACGAAGCCGAGGCGAAATACTGGCAAAACAAGTTGGCCGATTACACGGAACTGATTGTCGTGTCGCCGCGCGGCGGCAAGGGGTTCGCCTGGACACGCAAGAACCCGCCGAACACCGTCGAGCGGTCGCTCGCTCTCCTCGGGCAAACGGTGGACTCCGGGCGCGTACGAGATGTCGCGGGCATCATCGCGGCGCTCGTCCGGGAACGCCGCAAAGGGAAAGATCGCCGACTCGTCGGTCGTGGGCAGGCGGGCATCGTCGCCGCGTACGCAACGCTGTTCAGTCCCGGCGCGGTCGATGCGCTCGTCGTCGTCGATCCGCCCACGTCGCACCGCGACGGGCCGCACTTCCTCGGCATCATGCGCGTTCTCGACATCCCCGAAGCGCTCGGCCTGCTCGCACCGGACGTGAAGCTCACGCTGGTGGGCAAGAGCGCGCAGGACAAGGCGTTCGACCGCACCGCGGCCATCTACGAAGCCGCCGGCGCGAAGGACAAGTTCACGCGCGAGTAGGTGGGAAGAAGCCTACCTCAAGGGTACTTGCGAAGCCGCGAGCGGCTTTTTCACGTTTTCCCTCAAGTTCCCTTGCGGCGTCGGCGCGCGGTGGTATAAGACGCGCCGCAAACACGCCAAATCGGAGGGAACGAAAATGGCACTTGGCCGTCGTGGACGACTGGTACGGGGGCTGGCGTTCGCCGGCGTCGCCGCCGCGGGATATGGGTTCGGCATCAGCGGCGACCGCGCCACCGCACAGCCGCAACCGGCGCAACCGCAGCCGCCCGCCCTGCTGCCGACCGGCGCGCAGCCACAGCCGAAGGCTGTGCCGCAGCCCGAACCGGACCGCCGCGTCACCGCGTACATCTACGGCAACGTGCCGGTCACGCGCGAAGAACTCGGCGACTTCCTCATCGCCCGCGGCGGGCACGAGAAGCTCGAACTGCTCGTGAACAAGCGGATCATCGAGGTCGAGGCCGCACGCCGCCAGATCACCGTTACGCAGATCGAGGTGCATGCGGCGCTCGAAGACGAGATGCGCGGCATGGGCATCACCCGGGCCGACTTCGCGAAGCACATCCTGCCGAAGTACGGCAAGACGCTGTACGAGTGGATCGAGGACGTGGTGAAGCCGCGCCTGATGCTCACCAAGATGTGCCAGGACCGCGTGAAGATTACGGAAGAAGACCTGAAGAAGGCGTTCGAGAACCGCTTCGGCGAACTGCGGACGGCGCAGGTGATTTGCTGGAACAAGGACGACAACGGCCCGCTCCTGCGCATCGCCCAGAAGCAGTGGGACGAGTCGCGCAAGGGCGACGCCGAGTTCGACGCGGTCGCCCGCACGCAGGCCGACCCGACGTTGGCCGCCGTGTGCGGGCTGGTGAAGCCGGTCGGCCGGTATTCCGTGACCGCCTCCGACCAGGTCGAGAAGTTACTGTTCAGCCTCAAGGTCGGCGAGATCAGCCACCTGTTCGACACCCCGTCGGGCCTCATGTGCATGAAGCTCGTGAAGGTCACCCCGCCGAACGCGACGGTGCAGTTCGACGACAAGATGAAGGCGGCGCTGGTGAAGGAGCTGTCCGAGGCGCGGCTGAACCTGGAGATCCCGAAGTTCTTCAAAGAGCTGAAGGAAGTAGCCAAGCCGGTGCTGTACCTGAAGGGGCCGCCGACCGCGGCGGAGTTCCGCGAGGGCGTGGACAACATCATCATCAACCAGGCCGGCGGCGCGCCGAAGGTGCCCGGCGCACCGAAGCCGTAAGGCGTTTGTTCTTCGCCCTGAAGGGGCGTTTGGTAATAAGCCCAGGGCGCAAGCCCTGGGTGGCACACGCGAAGTTCTCCACACCTCACCGGCGGGCCTCGGGGCCAAAGGTTTCCCAGGCCCAGGCGAGGTCGCGCTCGTGCATGCGAAGCTCTTTCCGCTTGCTCACCCCCACGTCCTCTCTTAAACTCAACTCACTTGCCAAAGCCAAATCCGTGAGTCCCACATGCCCCGGTTCTCGTACCTGCTCGCCGCGGTCGTCGCCGCTGGTTCGCCGTCGGTGTCGGTCGCGGGGGACGTGCCGTCGTTCGCCACGGACGTGATGCCGCTGCTCACGAAGGCCGGGTGCAACCAGGGCGCGTGCCACGGGAAAGGCACCGGCCAGAACGGGTTCCGGCTGTCGCTCCGCGGGTTCGCGCCGGACCAAGATTACAAGTGGATCACCCGCGAGTTCGCGGGCCGACGCCTCGACCGCACCAAGCCCGAAGAGAGCCTGCTGCTCCGCAAGGCGACCGGGCAGACACCGCACGAGGGCGGCCGGCTGTTCTCCGCCACGAGCCGCGAATACAGGCTTATCCTCGACTGGTTGAAGGCCGGCTATCCGGGCGTTGACAAGAACGAGCCGAAGGTCAGCAAGTTGGAACTGACGCCCGCGGCGCAGGTGCTGAAGCCGGGCGAAGCGGTGCAGTTGGTCGCGACGGCCACGTTCACCGACGGCACGACGCGCGATGTGACGTGGCTCACCAAGTTCGATTCCAACGACCCCGCGTACCTCGAAGTGACGCCAAGCGGCAAGGCGAAGGCGGTGCGGAACGGTGCCAGCGCCGTGCGCGCGATGTACCTCACCGAAGTCGCGGTCACGGTGTTCGCGATGCCGTTCGACCGGCCCGTTGACGACAAGCGGTTCACCGCCGCGAACAACTTCGTCGATACGCACGTCTTCGCCAAACTCAAAGAACTCCGCATCGAACCGTCGGACTTGTGTACCGACGCCGAGTTCATCCGGCGGCTGTTCCTCGACGCGTGCGGCATCCTGCCCACCGCGTCGGAAGTGAATGCGTTCGTCGCGGACACGAACGCGAAGAAGCGCGAGAAGCTCATCGACGCCGTTCTCGCGCGCTCGGAGTTCAACGACTACTGGGCGCTGCAACTCGGTGATCTCCTTCAGAATCGCAAAGAGCGCGACCACGACGTGCGCGGCACAAAAGGCGTGCGGCAGTTTCACGACTGGCTGCGGAAGCAGGTCGCGGCGAACCGGCCGTGGGACGACATCGCGCGTGACATCCTCACCGCGACCGGCTCGAACGCCGACAACCCGGCCGTCGGCTACTACATCGTCACCGTGGGCGAGCAGCGGCACGGCGAGAACTCCGAAGCCCCGGAGTCGATCGCGCAGGCGTTCCTGGGCACGCGCATCGGCTGCGCGAAGTGTCACAACCACCCGCTCGAACGGTACACGCAGGACGACTTCTACCACTTCGCCGCGTTCTTCAGCCGCGTGAAACTCGACCGCAAGGAGGCGAAAGCCGGGCCGACGATGCTTCGCGTCAGCCACCCGGACCAGAACCAGAACAAGACCCCCGTGGGCGTGAGTCAGCCGCGAACGGGCGTGTTCATGAAGCCGCAACCGCTCGACCGCACCGCGGGGAAGGTGGAACCCGGCGACGACCCGCGCGCGGCACTCGCGAAGTGGATCACCGACCCGAGCAACGAGTACTTCGCGGGCGCGATGGTGAACCGCGTGTGGAAGCACTACATGAACGTCGGGCTGGTCGAACCGGTGGACGACCTGCGCGCGACCAACCCGCCGACCAACCCGGCGCTGTGGGGGGCGATGAAGAAGGAGTTCGTGGAGAAGAAGTTCGACCTGCGCGCGCTGATGCGGGCGGTACTCAACTCGCGCGCCTACCAGCTTTCGAGTTCGACGCGAACGGGCAACGAAACGGACGCGCGGTTCTACTCGCACTACTACGCGCGCCGGCTTCCTGCGGAGGTGCTGCTCGACGCGATCTGCGACGCGACCGGCGTGCCGGAGAAGTTCGACGGCTACCCGGTGGGCGTGCGTGCGGTGCAAGTGCCCGACCCCGGCTCGGTGTCGTACTTCCTGCGCGCGTTCGGGCGCTCGGACCGCGTGACCGCGTGCGCCTGCGAGCGGGTCGGCGACGTGACCCTGCCGAGCGTGCTGCACCTGATCGGCGGCGACACCGTGACGAACAAACTGAGCAGCAGTAGCGGTTGGTTAGCGAAGCGCCTGAAGGACGAGAAGGACGACGCGAAGCTGACGGACGAGTTGTTCCTGCGGGTCTACTCGCGCAAGCCGACCGCCGACGAGAGTGCGAAGGTCACGGAGTTCCTGAAGGACAAGTCGCTTCCCCGCGACGAGCTTTACCGCGACCTGTTCTGGGCGCTGCTCAACAGCAAAGAGTTCCTGTTCAACCGTTGACGGCGCGGCTACGGAATCCCTTAGGACTACCGGACAGAACCGCGCTACGCTGGGTCGCGTTAGCCCGAAGCGCGAGCGAGGAAACTAACGAGAGCCAGCGAGGAAGCTCTCGCTGGCGCTTCGGGCTAACGAGAGATTTTGTCCGGTAGTCCTTATCTTCCGCGCCAGGAAAACGCCCGGCCTGCTGACGCAGCCTGCGTCGGCAGGCCGGGTGCCGCCCAACTCAAACCACCCACACCAAAACACGGAACAGTCCTTCTCTTTCTTTCAAGCGGGTTGGCCTTCCGCACGCGGCGGTCGCGGGGTATACGCTCTGAGCCGCGTTCCGTCCCGAAGGAGCCGCTCAGGATGCCGAAGCCCACGCGCCGATACTCGATCTTGGCCGCCGCGCTGGTCGTCCTGGGGGCCGCGTTCGCACTCGTGTCCGTGCCCGCGAAGGGCGAGACGATCCACCGGTTCGGGTTCGGCGGCAAGAACACCGCCCTCGTCCGCGGCGACGCGAACGTGAAGGTCGAGGAGAAAGAGCACGACATCTCCGACCAGTCGTTCAAGAGCCAGCCGAGCAGCGAACACCTGAAGCTCACGTCCGACCTCGCGGCCGGCGACGCCGCGTTCATCCACTACCACTACGACACCCCGCCGGCGCCAATCACGGCCGCGCTCTCGGCCGGCGTGTGGGTCAAGGCGACGAAGGCCGGCGTGCAACTCCGCGCGCGGGTCGTGTTCCCGAACGAACCGGACCCGGCGCGCCCGGAATCGCCGCTCACCACGCTCGTCGTCGGCGACACCTACGACAAGGCGCGGACGTGGCAGAAGCTGACGCTCACCGACGTACCGGGGCTGATCGGTAAGCACCTGCCCGTGCTGCAAACCAAGATCGGCCGCGCGGTGAACAGCACCGGCGCCTACGTCGATCGGCTCGTGCTGAACCTGTACACCGGGCCGGGCACCGCGGACATCTGGATCGACGACCTCGACATCGGCCCGGTGAAGCCGGCCGACGACGCGAAGGCGCCGGGCGGCGTGCCGGTGAAGAACCCGAAGGGCGCCGCCCCCGCGAGCGGCCCGCGCGGGCGGCTCACGAAGCAGGAGGGCGGGAAGCTGTTCGTGGACGGCAACCAGCACTTCTTCCGCGCCGTGCGCCACACCGGCGCCCCGCTGCACGTGCTGCGTCAGGCCGGGTTCGACACACTCTGGGTGCCTGCCGATGTGGGCGCCGACGTACTCGCCGAGGCCAACCGCGAGGGCTGGCTGGTGGTCCCGTCGGCACCGGTCTCGCTGCTGGGGTCGGTCACCGACCAGAGCGCCGCGGCGGCCGCCGCGCTCGACATGTACCACCGCAAGTTCGCCGATTCCGACGTGCTGCTCTGGGATTTGGGCGGCGGGCGGGTGGAGGAGCAGACCGTGGGCGTCGAGCGCACCCGCGACTACCTCCGGCTGCGCGACGCCAAGCGCCCGTTCAGCGCCGACGTGTGGGACGGGTTCAAGGGGTACTCGTCGTTCCTCGACGCCGTCGGCGCGCACCGCTGGCCGCTGTTCACCAGCCTCGAACTGTCCGCCTACCGCGACTGGATGACCCAGCGGAAGGCACTCAGTTCGGACCGCGCGGTGTTCTGGACGTGGGTGCAGAACCACGCCCCGGACTGGTACGTCGAGAACGTGGCCGGGGCGAAGGGCAGCGCCGCGCTCGCGGACCCGATCGGCCCGCACCCGGAGCAGGTGCGGCTGCTCGCGTACATCGGCGTCGCGTGCGGGTGCCGCGGGCTGGGCTTCTGGTCCGACCGGTTCCTCGCCGACAGCCACCACGGGCGCGACCGGCTTCAGGGCATGGCGATTCTTAACGCCGAACTGGAGATGCTCGCGCCGGTGCTGCTGGCCCCGCAGGTGGAGCGCACGCAGTGGCTCAACACCAGCAACGGGAACGTGAAGGCCGCGCTGATCCGCGGCAGCCGCGGGGCGCTGCTGATCCCCATCTGGCTCGGCAGCGGCAGCCAGTACGTCCCCGACCAAGGCGCGGCGGCGGCGATCAAGGTGACCGTGCCGCTGGTCATGGACGGTGCCGACCCGTGGCGCGTCTCCCCGGCCGGCGTCGAGTGCCTGCGCAACGACGCCGTGAAGGTGACCGGCGGGACCGAACTGACGATCAAGGAGTTCGACCTCGTCACCCCGATCGTGTTCACCAACGACCAGAGCCAGAACGGGCTTTTGGTGTGGTGGCAGGACTACAACCGCAAGTACGGGCGGATCGCGGCGCGGTGGGCGATGGACCTCGCCGCCGAGGAGTACGACAAGACGTACATTGTTCACGCCCGGCTCGCGCAACAGGGCGTGCAGGTGCGCGACGCGGACAGCCTGTTCAAGCAGTCCGTGAAGTTCCACGAGGACGCGCGGCGCAACTTCGCCGCGGAACTGTACGACAAGGCGTTCGCCGACGCGCACCGCGCGCTGCGGCCGCTGCGGGTCGTGATGCGGGACCACTGGAACCAGGCGGTCGCGACGCTCGACACGCCGAGCGCCAGCCCGTTCGCGGTGAGCTACTTCAGCCTGCCGAAGCACTGGGAGATGTTCCGCGAAATTCAGGCGTGCGAGCCGACGAACACGGTGTTGCCGGGCGGGTCGTTCGAGCCTGCCGGCACGCAGCTTCCCAAAGAAGGATTGCCGGTGGATTCGATCCCCGGCTGGGGCGCGCGGTTCGGCACGCTCGACCGCGTGAACGTGGCCGCCGGCATCGTCTCGTCGGAGAAGCTCGAAGACAAGATCGCGCCGAAGAAGGAGCCGCCCCAGGGGCCGAAGATGTTCCGCGCGGGCCGGCCGATCGCGCTGCCGGGCGACGGGTACGTGCCGCCCCAACCGGAGATGGGCCGCGGGGTGCTGAAGCTCGAAGTGCGGCGGCGCGGCGACATCGCCTCCGACGGCAAGCCGGTGGAGCAGAGCACGCGCCCGCTGGAGCGCACGTTCCTGGCGGTGGAAAGCCCGCCGGTGAAACTGCCGCCGGGCACGCTGGTCCGCGTCAGCGGGTGGATCAAAATCCTCGGTTCGGTCACGCTGACCGCCGACGGCGTGCTGTTCTACGACGACGCGTGCGGCGAACCGCTCGCGGTGCGGGTGACGGACACGAACAACATGTGGAAGCAGTACCACCTGTACCGCCGCGTACCGGCGAGCGGCCAGATGTCGCTGACGGTGGCGATGACCGGCGTCGGGACCGCTTACTTCGACGACCTGCGCATCGAGCCGCTGGTCCCAACGGCGCAGGTGAAGGAGCCGGTGCAACCCGCCGGCTACGCGCCTCCGCCGCGCGTCCCGCAACCGGCGGTGCAACCCGCCGGCGGCGTGCGCCCGCGGTGACGTTTCCCAGGGTGGGTACGCCGAGATGACCGCCGCGTACCGCTTCTTCGACAACGAGAAGGTCACTTTCTTCCGCTTCATCGCACCGGCGTGAGCAGCACGCGAAGTCCCTGCGCGCTGGTGGAATCGGTGCGGAATCGCAATTCATTCGCGGGCGCGGCGGGCGCCTGCCACCCGCGGGCGCGGTCCGCTTTCAGCGCGAAGCCGTCGGCCGGGCGCACGCGCACTTCGTCGAGCGCGAGCCGCACGTGCGCGACCTTGGGGTGAACCGGCTCGAACGGCAGCGGGTCGGGCGCGGGCTTCGCCGGCGGCGTGGGCGTGGTCGTGCCGGTCCACTCGATCGCGTCCTCGCGCGACCCGGCGCGGAGCCACACCTGTACCCGCGCGCCCGACTGGCTCCACCCGGCCACGTCCGCGCCGCGAACCTCCAGCACCTTCACGCCCGCGACGGTGAACTCGATGAACGCGACCGGGTCGCGCGCCGCCCACGACACGGTGCCGACCGCGTCGGCCCGGTGCG
>CANLGS010000066.1 GCA_947490035.1 Gemmataceae bacterium | reverse complement strand
GTCTTGAGCAGCCAGCGGTGGATACGCGACATGGTACCGGGGGTGGGTAGGGGAATAGAAGAAAAGCGCCGCAGATGACGCAGAGAACGCAGATCAAGACCAAGACGAGAAGAATGTCTTTCAGAACTCTGTCTTCGGTCTTATCTGCGTTCTCTGCGTCATCTGCGGCGCTTTTCTTTTCATTACTTCTTCTTCACTTCCTTGAATTCCACCACCGTCTCGGCGGTCTCCGCGTTCTTCTCGAACTTCGTCGTCGCGGGCTTGTCCTTGCACTCGATCTTGCCCGACTGCCGCAGGTGCGCGCCGAACTCGCGGTGAACCTCCACGCGAACCGTGTAGGTGCCCTGCGGGAGCGCGGTCCCCTTGTCGTCCTTGCCGTCCCACGCGAGGTCGTACTTGCCCGGTCCGCGGGTCGCGCGCGTCACCGCTTTCACCAGGTCCGCGTCGTCTTTGCCGATCTTCCACCAGTCGTTGAGGTCTTTCAGGTACTTCGGCGCGCTGCCCCACACCGCCAGCGTCTTTACCGCCTTGCCCTTGTCGTCTTCGATCCAAATGGCGGTGTACGGCTTGCGATACTGCTTCGCGTTGACCTTCGGCAACTCCACCGCCACTGTGACTTGATAGCCCTCGGGCCACGCCATTGCTTTCGGCTCGTCCTTCTTCTCCTGCGGCACAAGCGCGCGAACCGGGGTCACCTCGAACAACTTCAGCCCGGCGCTGTGGTGCTGCTTGCCGTCCGGCGCGACGATGAGGCACTCCGCGCCCGGCACGGATGCTACCAGTTTTAACCCGTCTTCCGGCTTCAGCACGCAGAGCGTCGTGGCGAGCGCGTTCGCGGTGTCGTTGTCGTTGGCGACCACGGTCGCGCTTGCCACGCCTCCCGCCGGGCGCCCGGTGCGCGGGTCGAAGATGTGCGAGTAGCGTTTGCCGTCGATGGTGTAGAAACGCTGGTAACCGCCGCTTGTCGCGACCGCCTGATTCTTCAGGCGCAGGCCCGCGATTGGGGCCGCGTTGTCGAAGTGGTTCGCCGGGTCTTGCACGCCGACCGCCCAACTCGTCTCGCCCCACGCGAGAATGTCCCCGCCGAGGTTGACGAGCAGCGCGCTCACGGTCGGGTGTTCCTTGCGCACCGCGTCGGACGCCTTCTGGATGATGTACCCCTTCCCGATGGCGTTCAGGTTGAGCGGCTGGTCGGTGAGTCGCGTCACGGTGTTCGTCGTCGCGTCGAGCTTCCACCCTGGCTCACTCAGATCGGCCACGATGCGGTCGAGCGCGACCGCGTCCGGCACGCGGTTGGCCTTCTCGCCGTCCTTCCACACGCGAACCAGTTCGCCCACCTGCCCGTTGAACGCGCCGCCGGACTTCCGCTGCCACACCTCGTAAGCCGTCAGCACTTCGGCCATCTCCGCGGACACCTTCACCGGTTCGCGTGTGCCGTTCAGCTTGCTGATCTCGCTCGTCGCGTCGTAGGTGCTGAAGATTTTGCGCAGGCGCTCGATCTCGTTGAGCGCGGTCAGTTCCGCGCCCTCCGCGGTGGATTCGTCCGGCGCGACGACGCACAGGTCGAGCGACGTGCCAATGACGTGATCGCGGTGGAACGCGAACTCGCTCGCCTTCGGTGCGGGCACATCGGCCGGGCGCGAGTTCACGGCGCCGAGCGCGCCACCGAGCGCGAGAACGGCGAGAAGCGGAACGCGGAGCGACATCGTTTACCCTCTGGCGCGCGGATCGAACACGCGTGCGATCAGAAACCTTTTCCTTGTAACACTTACAAAGCCGGGCCGGGCCGCGTCCACGTGTAGTTATTACACCGGCCGCGACACAATCCGTCCCCACCCGCAACACCGGTCGAATCCCGAACACTTGCCTTCGCCGGAACTTGCGCGGACGCATTTCCGCGCGTCGCTTCCGTCGAACATTCCCGGCACACCGGTTGCGGTTACACTTCCGACGACCCTTGCTTCGCAAGACCAGGACCGCATATAAGCGTTCCGGTCGTCACTCATCACGGAGGTCAAGGGAATGACTCTTCGTCGGCACCTGAGCGCGCTCGTCGCGGTGCTTCTGGCACCCGCGATCGCGTCCGCCGCGAACTACGATACGGCCAACTTCAGCACCGAAGCGCCGACCGCCGAACTCGCGAAGAAATTCGGCGACATGGCCGAGTTCTATCGCAAAGAGAAGGCCATCGAATGGACCGGTAAAGAAATGCCGCAGTGGGCGCGGCGGTGTCCGCTCCAGGTGCAGATCACGCAAGGCTCCGCCGGCGGCGCCACCACGTTCACCTTCGGTCAGGACGGCAACAAGCCGGTCGTCACCAGTCTCCGCATGGAGATTCGCGGCGACGCGAAGCAACTCCTGCACAGCGTGTTGCCGCACGAAGTCACGCACACCGTGTTCGCGCACCACTTCGGCCGTCCGGTGCCGCGCTGGGCCGACGAAGGCGGTAGCGTCCTCAGCGAGAATGACGAGGAGCGCTTCAGCCACGACGTGCGGTGTCGCGAACTGCTGAACGCCGGTCGCGGGATTCGGCTTCGCGTGCTGTTCCGCATGACCGAGTACCCGCGTGACATGATCGTGCTGTACGCGCAAGGTTATTCGGTGTCGCAGTACCTCGTGGCGAAGGGCGGCGACGGCAAGGAAGGGCGCGCGAAGTTGCTCCAGTTCCTCGGCTTGGGTATGCAGGGGAACACCGCGGAGAGTTGGAACGCGGCCGCGAGCAAGCTCTACGGCTACGACACGGTGGACGCGCTGGAAGAGGCGTGGCTGGCCGCGCTGAAGACACCGCCGGCCCGCGTGGTCGCCCGCGACACCACCCCGCCGGGCGGGCTGACGAGCAGCGGCAGCGCCCCGAAGACCGAACTGCGCACCTCGGCGGCCCCGTCGATGCCGCTTCTGGAACCGCCGGTGAAGGCCGTGCGAGCCGCGGCCCCGGACCGCGAGCCGACGCGCCCCGCGTACCTCCCGCCGCCCGACCAGGGTGCGTTCGGCGGCACGCCGGTGGCGCGCCCGGTCGCGCCGGACCGCCCACCGCCGGTGCTCCTCCCGCCGGAACTGCCGCGCCCGACGAAGCCGTAAGCGGCAAACGAACAACGCAAAAGGAGCAACGCCCGGAATGATTCCGGGCGTTGCTCCTTTTGCGGATATGCCGCGCCGCGGCGTCAAAAGGCGCACACGAACTGCCGCTTCGGTCCCATCAGTTGGAAGAAGCACCGGCTCAGGATGTCCATTCCGAGCAGCGTTTCCAGACCCTCCTGTGGGAGCCAGCAATCCGCGGCCATCACGCGCATGTCCGCGAACGGGTGCGTTGCTCCGTTCGCGACCAGCGCCAGAGACACGTCGAACAGGTCGCTCGCGTGCGGGGCGTTTGCCGGGGTTGACGGGGTGAGTACGTCGAGGGTCGAAACGGGCGCGAGGTCCAGGTCGCGGAACACGCGCGGCGAGAATCCGGAGATCGAAGCGCCAGTGTCGAGAAGTGCGCGGACGTAAACGGGTTTTGGGACAACAAAGCCGTGCTTGCCCAACAGCGCCGCACGCGCCCGGCTAACGCCGAGGAGGACATCGACGATGGCCCAACACCCGGTCAGCGGGCCGCTCACGTAGGGCATCGCAGGTTCCGCGAGAAGTAGCGCGGCTCTTCGTGGTCCGTCACTTCCTTCACGAGGAATGGCGACAGCCCCAACCGGTCGTAACCCGCCGCGAGCGCGTCGTCGAACGTCGCAAAACAGCCGACGACCGCTTCGCCGTGAATCAGTACGAACTTGCCGCGCCGCGCCGGGTCGGTCAACAGCGCCGGCAGTTCGCGCCGGAACGTTTCCAGTTCTGTTTCGAGCGCCACGCCAAACTCCGAACACGCTGCGAACGGTCGCACGCCGATAGGTATTCTTAGCCCGCCCGCGTACCTCGCGGGTGCGTTCGGGCCGCTTTCTACCGTTTCCGCACCCGATTCGAGCCGTGCGACACGACCAACCGCGAGGCTTGCCCGCCGCTCCCGGCGCAAGAGTTGCAACCCTGTTCGTTCTGCGAGTGAGATCGCCTCGCGTTCGACCCGCCCCAGGTGACCGAATCATGCTAACACTCTCCAAACTGATACCCGCGGCTGTCCTCGGCGGGCTGATGCTCGCCGTCGCCGGTGCGGTCACGCCGGCGCAAGAGCCGATCCCGCTGTTCCCGCCCGGCGGCGCGCAACCCGCTGCTCAACCGAACCCGGAAGTCCTCCCGGAAGGGACCGAAGTTCTCGCGCGCGGGCCGGTTCACGAGGCGTTCGCGGCCACGGCTGAGACGCCGACCGCGGCGCCCGTGGTCGAGAAGCAACCGCCCGATCCCATCGAGGAACTGCCGCCGGACCAGAAGCCGGACGGCGACAACGTGCAGTGGATTCCCGGCTACTGGCACTGGGACGACGACGCCGGCCAGTTCATCTGGATCAGCGGGTTCTGGCGCGACCCGCCCCCCGGACGCCTGTGGGTGCCGGGTTCGTGGCGCGAAGTCCGCGGCGGCTGGCAGTGGGTGTCCGGGTTCTGGCAGGCGCCGAGCGTCGAGCAACCGCAGCAGCCGGAAATCCAGTACCTGCCCGAACCGCTCGCGACACTGGAGGTCGGCCCCAGCACGCCCGCGCCGACGGTGACGAGCTTCTACGTGCCCGGTTCGTGGGTGTGGCGCAACAAGTACGTGTGGCGGCCGGGCGTGTGGGTCGAACACCGCGCCGACTGGGTGTGGGTGCCGGCGCACTTCTGCCGCACGCCGCTCGGGTTCGTGTTCGTGGACGGCTACTGGGACTACACGCTCGCCCGCCGCGGCGTGCTGTTCGCCCCGGTCACGTTCACCCAGGCGGTGTACACGCGGCGCGGTTTCGTTTACACGCCGCTCTATGTGGTGAGCGAGCCGGCGCTGGTCGGCGCGCTGTTCGTGCGCCGCGGGCACGGGAGCTACTACTTCGGCGACTACTTCGAGAGGCGGCACGTCACGGCCGGGTACAACCCGTGGTCCGGGCGCGTCGCCGCCGGCGCGTTCGCCATCGGATTCGGCACCGGCCGCACGTGGGGGTACGACCCGCTGTGGAGCCACTACGCGGCGGCCAACCGCAACGACCGCGAGTGGAACGCCCGCGTCAACGACCTGTACACCGGCCGGTACAACGGCAAGGTCGCGCGCCCGCCGGTGAGCCTGACCCAGCAGAACACGGTCATCAACAACATCACCAACACGACCACCACCAACGTGACGAACAACTTCACCGTGGTGAACAAGACGGTGACGGTGAACAAGCAGAACGTGACCGACGTGGCGATGTTGGCGCCGCTCCGCGTCACGAAGGACTTGCAGCCGGAAGTGAAGATCAAGCCGATCACCGCGCAGGTGCGGAAGGACGAAGGCCAGCAAGCGCAGCAGATTCGCGAGGTGGCCGTCCAGCGCAACAAGGCCGAGACCGCGGCGGTCGCCGCGCGACCGGTGGGCGTAAAACCGGCCGACCAGCAGCCGCAGACGCTCAAGCTCGACGTGACCAAAGCGGCGGTCGCCCGCGCGCAGGTGAAGGACGACAAGACAGCCCCGCCCGCGACGCCGCATAAGGCCGAGGTCAGAGTCAATCCGAAGGTCGACCCGAAGGTGGACCCGAAGGTCGATCCCAAAGTCACGCCGAAGGTGGACCCGAAGCCCAAGGTCGATCCCAAGGTAGACCCCAAGATTGAACCAAAACCCAAGGTCGATCCGAAGGTGGAACCGAAAGTCGATCCGAAGGTGGACCCGAAGCCCAAGGTGGACCCGAAAGTCGATCCGAAGGTCGATCCCAAGCCGAAGGTAGACCCCAAGACCGATCCGAAGGTGGACCCGAAGCCGAAGGTCGATCCGCCCAAGACCGATCCCAAGGTTGAGCCGAAGCCCAAAGACCCGCTGCCGGACCCCAAGCCGAAGGTGGACCCGAAGCCGAAGGTGGACCCGCCCAAGGTTGAACCGCCCAAGCCGAAAGACCCGATCCCGGAACCGAAGCCGAAGGTCGAGCCTCCGAAGATCGAGCCAAAGACGCCGGTCATTCCGCCGGTGGTTCCGCCACCCAAGCCGAAAGACCCACTCCCGCCACCGAAGGTCGAGCCTCCCAAGGTGGAACCGAAACTCCCGGTGACTCCGCCGCAGCCGCCGAAGGTCGAACCGAAGGTGCCGGCGACGCCGCCCGTGGTTCCGCCCCCGAAGGCGGAGCCGCCCAAACTGCCGGCGCCACCAGCGCCCCCGAAGGTCGAGCCGAAGAAGAAAGAGGAGCCGAAGAAAGACCCGCCCGCAGCGGTCTGATAACCCCGAACGTGCGCCGCGCTTCACCGCGCGGCGCACGTTTCCGTTGGCTTCTCGCCCTTCTCCTTTGAATTCCCGTCGCAGATCCGGCGCATCACATATTCAAGCGAATACTTCTTGTTGCGCGCCAATACGACTAACGCGAAGTGACAGACGACGATAAAGGCGAGGGCCAGCCCGAACGCGACCGGAGCGGACGTGGCGCGGCGCCAGAACACCGTCGAATCCGTGCTGCCGGTCGAGGCGCCGTATATCCACAACGGCCACAACATGACCGCGTGGTGTAATACATACACGCTCAGAGAATAGACGCTGAACCGCTCAATGATGGTTGCGAGATGGCCGCGCGGCGCGGTCCCGGTCCGATCAACCCACTTGTGCAGGAACACGAGGCCGAGGATCGCCAGCCCCAACATTGCGAGAACGTGTTGTGTCGAAGCCGGGAACTCGTTGAACCCGTTCGCGTAGTGACGCGATATTTGAACCGGCATATGCGCGCCGACGGTTCTCAAGATCGTTGACAGGGACACAAGGCCAATTCCCAACGCTGTCAGACCGCGGCGGGCCGAACCCGACCGGCGTTTGCGAAAGAGCAAGTCGCCAACAACGAAGCCCATCACCGGGAATATGATCCACGGGAACACCGGGAAGTAGCCGTTCGCCACGAAGCCGAACAGCACGTCGCGGAACGTGAAATCGTAGGTGTAGGCGTGATCCGCCCAGTAGCTCGAAACGTCCCCCACGACGCGCAGTGGCGGGCTGATGAGGATCACCAGCGCGCAGATCAACGTGAGAACGGGCAACGGCAGCTTTCGCGCGACCGCGAGGAATAACAGCGAGGTGCCGAGTAGCGTCAGGATGTCCCAGTTGAACGTCTCTTCCGGCAGCCAGATACAGAAGTTGAATACAATCCCGATCACGAACAAGAACAGCCCGCGGCGGAGTGTGATTCGCGTGATGTCGCGGTCGCGGCGCTGCCGGGATTCCTGGCTGCGCACCCACAAGCCGTAGCTCACGCCGGAGACGAAGGCGAACAGCGGCGCGGGCACGCGGCCGAACAACATCGAGAAATCGTAGAGCCACCCGGAAGCGATCTCGCGCGACGACAGGTTGTCCACGAAGTGAACCTGAATCATCAACAGGATCGCGACGCCGCGCAGGATGTCGATTGAGAGATATCGCTGCATAGTCGAGCCACTCGCGAGCGGTCAAACGCCCAGCGTCCACAATAGTTCGATCAACAGCAACACGCCCTCGGCCGCCAGTAGCACGATGATGACCCATTCCAATGTCGTCTGATGTTGTGCGGCCTTGAAGTCGCTGATCCGCTGACTGTTCATTTCGTAGATGCGTTCAAACACATCCAGTTGAGAGACGAGAGCTTCGTGCCGGTCTTCGACGTGGGCGCGTTCGCGAAGCCGTTCGATGAGCTGGTTCGCCAGCGGCGGGAGGTGCGGCCTGGGCTGGTACAGGTGGGGCACGATGCGCGCGAGGCGCATCCGGCGCTTCAGCATATCGGCCATGCGCCGGGCGATGTCCTCGAACCGGTCCGGGTCGGACGCGGTCACCGCGTGGGCCAGCGGGCTGTCCGCTTCGAGCAGCGGCCACGCCTCACCGACCTCGCGTTCGATCTTGCGAAGCTCGTTCTCGTAGTAGCAGAAGTCGATCAGCGCGAGCAGGAACGACTCCGCGCGGTCGGGCGCGGCCAGGATCGCCGCGCGCGACGAACCCCAGATGATCTGCGCCCCGTGGACGACGACGGTCGTGGGTGGTGCCGCGCCACTTGGCCCGCCGTCGGCGACCCACTTGAACAGGTCTTCGCTCAATCCCGGATGTTCGCTCGCTTGCACGGACACGGTCAGGATGTCGATGCCGTCGATGAGTGCCGCTTCGGTGTTCTTCGCCGACCATTCCGGCGTAGCGACGGCACACACCGCCTTGTGCGGCGAGGGGTCCGCGAACTCGCGCAACACCGCTTGCCCGGCCTCGGCCAGGGAGACGAATCGCACGCGGCGCACCGTTCCCTCGCCCGGAAACGAAGGGGAGGTTTTGTTCCTGCTTGGCTCGGTGGTCGTCATCTGGTCTTGGTCCGCCTTTCCGAACGGTTCGCCCGGTGGCCCATCTCGGCGGCCAACCACTCGGCCGCGAAGTCCGCGGAGTCGAGCACGCCGTTCAGCGTCGAATCGAACAGGTAGTCGCCGACCACGAGCAGGTTCGGGTGCCGCGTCGGTTCGGGCACGTGCCGCGTGTCGAGGCTGCGCGTCGGGTAGCCGGAAGGCATCCCGTTCACCGCGCTCGCCCAGCGGTGAATCTTCGCCTCGACGAATTCCGTCCGCCCGTGTTGCAAGTACGACGGGAGCGAGTCGAGCATCATCGCGACCAGTTCATTGTCGGACAACCGGCTCAGGCGTGCTGCCGCATCGCCGCCGAGCAGCCAGCCCAGCACGCCGTGCGTGTCGTTGCCGTTGCGCGACGACTCGTCGTACACGCAGCAGCCGTCGAAGGCGTCCAGCATGAAGTACGATTCGTTGATGTGCTTCCGCCAGAACGGGCACTCGAAGAGGATCGTGATGCGCAGGTAGTGCGCCGGGTAGTTGTAGTGCGCGTGGTGCCGGCGCATGGCGTCCGCGAGCGCGTCCCCGCCCCATTCGATGGTCGGCAGCAGGTGGTTCGGCAGCGCGACGACGACGAAATCGAACTCGCGTTCGACGGGTTTGTTCCCGTGGCGCGAACTCACTCGCACGCAGCCATCGGGGGTTCGTTCGACGCGGCGCACGCGGTGGTCGAAAAGCACCTCCGCGTCGATGCGGCGGGCCAGCTCTTGCGGCAGCCGTTCGATGCCGCCGTCGATGGTGTACAGCCGCATGTACGCGGGGTCGTTCATCAGGTAGTTTTGCAAGCCGTAGGTCGCGTTCGTGAGGTGCGGTTCGGTGGCGAGGTCGCTATGGATCATCGTCTGAACGTAGCGCCGCACCGTGTCGTCGAGAATCTCCGCGAGCACGGACTGGAAGCTCTGGCGGTCGAGCGGGTCGCACTCGCCGGCCGTCCAGTCGGAATCGTAGAACTGCCACGGACTCATCCACTCGCGGGCGCGGCGGTCGAACTGTTCCAGCGCTTCGACCGCGTGCGGTTCCCACTCGTCGGCGCCGGCTGTGATGACCTTGTTGCCGTCCATCGGCGTGGTCGGCAGTCCGAGTTCCGCGACCAGCGCGCGGAGCGGGTCCGGGCCGACGACGGAGTAGTCGTAGAGTTCGGCCGCGCCCGCCTCGTACATCACCGGCGCGGCGGCGAACTGGTTGGTGATGATCTTCCCGCCGAGGCGCGAACTGGCTTCGAGGATGGTCGCGCGGAACGGCACCGTCGCGTACTTCTGCAACAGGTACGCGGTCATCAGGCCGCCCGGCCCGCCGCCGATGATCCCCACGTTCCAGCAGTTCATCGCGTCGGCCTCCGACCGGCCGTTGTTACCACCCGAACCAGCAAAGGTTAGTAAACGGAACCGCCCGATTGCCGCGACATCGTTGCGGCGCGCATTCATCCGGCTCTCATGCCCGGCGTGTCTGCGGGTGCGCGTCGCGGGGTTCTTCTGCGCGCATTCCGCCCGAACCGGTAGAATGCCGACGCGGCTCCCACCCCACCACCCTTCGACCGAGGTATCTCCCAATGCGTTTCCTCTCCTGCGCGATGCTCCTGTGCGCGACGACCGCAGTCGTCGCCGCGGCCGACGACTTCAAGCTCGAACCGGGCTTCAAACTGGTCTTCAGCGGCAAGAACCTGGACGGCTGGCAGAACAAGGGCGCGAAGAAGGACGGCAAGCCCGTGTTGCTCGAAGGCAAGACCGAGGCGTTCGACAAGCGCTACGTGGTGAAGGACGGCGAGTTGGTCATCGACCCCGCGGTGAAGGGCGACAAGTACATCGAGACCGTGCAGCAGTTCGGCGGCGACTTCACCATCCGCTACGACTTCAAGCCGGGCGAGGGGTGCAACAACGACACGCTGCTGCTGGGCACGAAGTTCGACATCCTCGCGGGCGGGAAGCTGAAGGGCGTGAAGGACAACGAGTGGAACAAGATGGAGATCGTCGTGAAATCGGGTTCGGCCGACTTCATCATCAACGGCGAGAAGATCGCGACGAAGAAGACAACAGCCGAGAAGGGGCCGCTCGTCCTACGCGCCGAGTTCGGGCAGATCACTTACAAGAACATCCGCGCGAGCGAGACGAAGTGAGGAAGAGGAGAAATTAGCCGCACGATGAACGCGGAAGGAAGACACGATCCGAGAAGACAGCAGACTGTTTTCAAACAACGATCCGCGAGAGGGCTAGAATCCAGGCGATTCGCGATACCTGCGCTCCAAGTCGGCCATGAGTATTGGCCGTTGCTTCTTGGATCGTGCCTTCCTCATGATCTTGCGTCGTTTCATTGCCTCTTGCTGGGATTGGGGCACT
>CANLGS010000065.1 GCA_947490035.1 Gemmataceae bacterium | reverse complement strand
GTTCATTCTGGAAGAACACGGCGCGAAGGCGGACGCGCCCGACCGCGTGCAACCGCTCGGCGCGCGCGCCGAGGCCGCGTTCGCGGTGGACGGCGACACGCCCGCCGATCTGATCGCGGGCATCGAGAAACTGTCGGGGTTTGCGCGAGGACGCGTGGGGCGGAATGTCGAAACGGTCGCGCGCGGCTGGTTCCGCGCGTCGCCGCCGGACGCGGCGCGCAAACTGGCGGTCGCCTTCGTCGCGCGGTCGGTCGAAGAGTTGGGCGAGCAGCTCGCGTTCGCCGCGTCGTCGCTTCACGCCGACCCCGGCGCACCCTTCCCCGCGACCGCGCGTCCGGTGCTGCGCGACCGCGTGTTCTACAGCCCGAAGCCGCTCGGCGCGAAGGCGAAGGTCGCGTTCGTGTTCCCCGGTTCGGGCAACCAGTTCGACGGCATGGGCCGCGACCTCGGCGCGCAGTGGTGCGAAGTACTCCGCTGCCAGCACGCGGAGAACGAACGCCTCCGCGACCAGTTCGCGCCGGACTTCTTCTGGGCGAACCGCACCGCGGACGCGACCCCGCGCGACCTGATGTTCGGGCAGGTCACGGTCGGCGCGCTGGTCAGTGACATCCTGGTGTCACTCGGTGTTCGATGCGACGCGATGGTCGGCTTGAGTCTGGGCGAGTCGGCCGGGCTGTTCGGCGTGCGCGTGTGGCACGCGCGCGACGAGATGCACCGCCGGATGCAGGCGTCCACGCTGTTTACTTCCGACCTCGCGCCGCCTTACGATTCCGCCCGGCTGCGGTGGGAGACGCCCGCGAACGAGTTGGTCGATTGGGTCAGTGGCGTGATCGCCGCGGGCGCCGACGACGTGATCGCGGCGCTGCGGCCGGGGTTGCTCGCGTACCTGCTGATCGTGAATACGGCCAGCGAGTGCGTGATCGGCGGGCGCCGCGCCGACGTGGAGAAACTCGCGACCGCCGTGGGCAAGCCGGTGCTGCTGCTCGAAGGGGTGACGCTCTCGCACTGCGAGGCCGGCAAGCCGGTCGAGGGGCCGTACCGCGAACTGCACATGCTCCCCGTTACGTCCCGTGCCCTTACGGTGTACAGCGGGGCGTGGGGCCGGAGCTACCGGCCGGGCGAACTCGCGTGCGCCGACTCGATCGCGGCCGGGCTGGTCGGCCCCATCGACGTGCCGCGCGTGGTCGAGGCCGCGTACCGCGACGGCGTGCGCGCGTTCATCGAAGTCGGGCCGGGCAACTCCTGTTCGCGCATGATCGCGACCATCCTCGGCGACCGGCCGCACCTCGCGCGGGCTGTACACGCCGGGAAGCAGGATGCCGCGTTGCAAGTGTTGCGGCTGGTCGCGCACCTCGTGGCCGAGCGCCTGCCGGTCGATCTTGCCAGGCTGTACGGCGCGGAAACGCGGTGCGTCGGCCACCGCGAACCCGACGCCGCGAAGCGGAACGAGGTGGTGATTCCGGTGGGGGCGCGGCCGGTTGCGCGCGAAGAGCCCCGGCGAGCCGGGAGCGTGAGCGACCGGAGTTTCGCGCGCGAAGAGGTGGCGCGCGAGGAGGCGCGGCGCGAAGACGCGGTTCGCGACATGCCCCTTCGCGCCGCGCCTCCGGTCGCTCACGCTCCCGGCTCGCCCGGCGCGTTTGATTTGTCACTCGCGGCGCTGGTCGAATCGACCGCGAACGTGCAGGTGCTGAACATGCAGGCGCAGGAGACGTTCTTGCGCGTCAACGGGAAGCTGATGGAGTCCGCCGCGTCGGTGCTGCGGTTCCAGACGGCGCTGCTCGGCGCGTGGATGCGCGGCGAGGGCCGCGCCACCGAAGAGCCGTCGTCGCTTCTCGTACTCGCGCCCAAACCGTCGCCGCTGACGCCGCCCACGGCCCTCACCTATGAACAGTGTTGCGCGTTCGCGGCCGGCAAAGTCGCCGACGCGCTCGGGCCGCTGTTCGCGGAGGTGGATTCGTTCCCCACGCGCGTGCGACTGCCGGACGGCCCGCTCCAACTCGTCGACTGCATCACGTCCATCGAGGGCGAACCGAAGTCGATGACATCTGGGCGCGTCGTCACGGAACACACCGTCCACGCGGACCGCTGGTACCTGCAATCGCAGCGCATCCCGACCGCCGTGTGCGTCGAAGCGGGTCAAGCGGACCTGTTCCTGTCGGGCTACCTGGGCATCGACTTCGAGACGCGCGGCCTCGCCGTGTACCGGTTGCTCGACGCGGTCGTGTCGTTCCACCGCGGGTTGCCGCAGGTGGGCGAAACGATCGTCTACGACATCCACATCGACAAGTTCGTGCAGCAGGCGGGCGCGTGGCTGTTCCACTTCTGGTTCGACGGCACCGTGAACGGCGAACCGCTCATCACGATGCGCAACGGCGTGGCCGGGTTCTTCACGGCGGAGGCGCTCGCGGCCGGTAAAGGCATCGTGCAGACCGCGCTCGACCGCAAGCAGATGCCCGGCAAGCGGCCGGACGGCTGGCGCGATCTGGTGCCGCAAAGCAAGTGCGCACTCTCGCCCGCGCAGGTGGGCGCGCTTCGCGCCGGCGACCTCGCGACCGCGTTCGGCCCGGACTTCGCGCACGCACATTTGAAACAACCCGCGACCATCCCCGGCGGGATGTTGCGCCTCGTGGATCGCGTGCCGCTCATCGACCCGACCGGCGGGCGGTGCGGTATCGGCTTCGTGCGCGCCGAGTTCGACATCCACCCCGACGACTGGTTCCTGACGTGTCACTTCGTGGACGATCAGGTGATGCCCGGCACGCTCATGTACGAGTGCTGTCTGCACACGCTCCGCGTGCTGCTCGTGCGGATGGGCTGGGTGGGCGAAGCCGACGAGGTGGTGTACGAACCGCTACCGGGCGTGAACAGCCGGTTGAAGTGTCGCGGGCAGGTGATCGCGTCCACGAAGACGGTGACCTACGAAGTGACGGTGAAGGAGTTGGGGTATAGACCGGAGCCGTTCTGCGTCGCGGACGCGCTGATGTACGCCGACGGCAAGCCGATTGTTGAAATCACCAACATGACGCTGCGCATGAGCGGGCTGACGAGGGAGAAGTTGGAGCAGGTTTGGGCAGGTCAGCCGCTCGCGGCTTCGCAGGACGCGCGCGAGAAGACACTCGCGAAGCCGCAAGCGGCGGTCCCCCTCTACGACAGCGCCAAGATCATGGCGTACTCGAACGGCAAGCCGTCCGAGGCGTTCGGCGCGCCGTACACGATCTTCGACAGCGGGCGCGTCATCGCGCGGCTGCCGGGGCCGCCGTACCAGTTCCTCGATTGCATCACCCAGGTGAGTGGCGAGCCGTTTAAGCTGAAGGCCGGCGCGAGTTGCGAGGCGAAGTACGCCGTGCCGCGCGACGCGTGGTACTTCGACGCGAACCGGTGCGAGAATATGCCGTTCAGCGTCCTGTTGGAGATAGCCCTCCAGCCGTGCGGGTGGCTCGCGGCGTACTGCGGGTCGGCGCTTACGAGTAACGACGATTTGAGCTTCCGCAACCTGGGCGGGAAGGGTACACAGTTCCGGATGGTCACGCCGAACACGGGCACGCTGACGACCACCGTGAAGATGACGAACGTGTCGAACTCCGCCGGCATGATTATTCAGCACTACGACATGCACGTTCGCGACGACGCGGGCGACATCTACAAGGGGACGACGTACTTCGGGTTCTTCGCGAAGGCGGCGCTGGCGAACCAGGTGGGCATCCGCGACGCGCGCGTGCCGTGGCCGGACGAGCGCGAACTCATGCTGGCCCGCAGCGAGACGCTATCGCGCGAATACCCGTTCCCGAAGCAGATGCTGCGGATGGTGGATCGCGTCAGCGCGTACATCTACGACGGCGGGGCGCAGGGGTTGGGCCTCGTGGTCGGCACGATTGCGGTGGACCCGAACTTTTGGTTCTTCAAGGCGCACTTCTATCAAGACCCGGTGTGGCCCGGTTCGCTGGGGGTGGAGTCGTTCCTGCAACTGCTGAAGTACGCCGCGTGGCGGCGGTGGGGCGAGCCGGAGAAGGCGTGGCAAACGGTCGCGCCGAACGCGCTGCACAGTTGGGTGTACCGCGGGCAGGTGCTGCCCACCGACCGCGAGGTGACGGTCGTGCTGGAGATCGTCGATGTCGATGACGATAACATGCGCCTCACCGCGAACGGGTTCCTCACCGTGGACGGCCGCGTCATCTACCAGATGACCGACTTTACCCTAGAGTAGCAGCCGGTACCTGATGTGGTCCGGTCACCCCGTGACCGGATTTGTTGTCGATCAGAAGACCGGTCACGGAGTGACCGGACCACATTAAAGACCCGCATGAAATACAACCGCGTTCACCTGGAAGCGATCGGGTACGAACTCCCGCCGGTGGTGGTGTCCACCGCCGAACTGGAGTCGCGGCTGGCGCCGGTGTACCAGGCGCTCAAGATGTCGCCGGGGCAGTTGGAACTCCTCACCGGCATCAGCGAGCGCCGGTGGTGGGAGCCGGGCTACCCGCTGTCGAAGGGCGCCGCCGCCGCCGGGAAGAAGGCGCTCGCCGCCGCCGACATGACCGCCGACGAGATCGACGTGCTCATCTACGCCGGCGTGTGCCGCGAGAACTTCGAGCCGGCCACCGCGTGCGCCGTCGCGCACGAACTCAAGATCAACCCGAACGCTGCCATCTTCGACCTGTCGAACGCGTGCCTCGGCGTGCTGAACGGCATCGTCGAGATCGCGAACAAGATCGAACTCGGGCAGGCGCAAGCCGGGCTGGTGGTGTCCGCGGAAACGTCGCGCGAGATCAACGAAAACGTCATCGACCGGATGGTGCGCACGAAGTCGGTCGAGCTGTTCCGCGAGAGCATCGCGACGCTCACCGGCGGTAGCGGTGCGGTCGCGGTGCTGGTCGTCAGCGAAGAGTTGTCGCGCGAGAAGCGCCGGAAGCTGCTCGGCGGCGTGACGCAGAACGCCCCGCAGCACCACTCGCTCTGCAAGTGGGGGCTTCAGTCCATCCTGCCGACCGCGGTCGGGACCGTCGAACGCGTCCTCGGCCACAACGCCGCGGGTCTGGTTCAGAAGGGCGTCGTCGGCGCGAACGCGATCGTACAGCGCGGCGTCGATCTCGGCATGCGGCACGTGATGATCCCGTTCATGGAGACGCACGCCGGCGAGGTGCTGAAGTACGGCGTCGAACTCGGCAACCGTACGTGGCAGAAGTTCATGACCAAGTTCGGCTGGCGCGCCGACTACCTCGACAAGGTGATTTGCCACCAGGTCGGCGCCGGCCACCGCGACGCGGTGCTGAAGGCCATCGGCGTGCCGAAGGAAAAGGAGTTCAGCACGTTCGAGTACCTGGGCAACATCGGCACGGTGTCGCTGCCCATCACCGCGGCCATCGCGGAGGAGCGCGAGTTCCTGATGCCCGGCGACCGCGTCGGCTTCCTTGGCATCGGCAGCGGGCTGAACTGCCTGATGCTCGGGCTGGAGTGGTGAGTAGTCATCACGCTCCGCGTGATGGTCTTTGTGTCTCCGAGTGTAGTCATCACGCTCCGCGTGATGGTCTTTGTGTGTCTTACATTCTCGAAGAGCATCACGCGGAGCGTGATGGCTACACTCAAGACCGCGAGCGGACCACTCTCAAACCATGAGCAACACTTCCGACCCGCCCCCGCCGCTTCGCACGACCTCGCTCCCTTCCGACGACGACACGCCGCCGTTCCCGAACCCGGCGATGCCGCTGTACCCGTTCCTCCCGCGAATCGCGGCGCGGCGCGGGCTGCGCATGAGCTACCTCGACGAAGGTGCCGGCGAGACGGTCGTGATGCTGCACGGCAACCCGACGTGGAGCTTCTACTACCGCAACCTGGTGCTGTCGCTGCGCGAGTCGTACCGCTGCGTCGTGCCCGATCACATCGGCTGCGGCCTCTCCGACAAGCCGCCCGTGAGCAAATACGACTACTCGCTGAAGAGCCGCATCGACGACCTCGAATGGTTGCTTCAAGAGCGCGGCCTGACCAAAGACCTCACGCTCGTGCTGCACGACTGGGGCGGCATGATCGGCATGGGGTTCGCCGCCAGGCACCCCGAGCGGGTCAAACGGATAGTAGCGTCGAACACCGGCGCGTTCCCGCTGCCGCCGGGGAAGAAGTTGCCGCGATCAATCGCCCTCGGCCGCAACACGCGGCTGGGCGCGTGGCTCATCACCCGGCGCAACGCATTCTGCAAGTACGCGGCGAAGTGGTGCGTGACGAAGCGGCCCCTTCCGGCCAACGTGCGCGCCGGCTACCTCGCGCCCTACGACTCGGCGGCACATCGCGTCGCGGTGCTGAAGTTCGTGCAGACGATCCCGCTGAAGCCGAGCGATGAAGGCTACGACATCGTGAGTGACACCGCGGCGTCACTGGTGAAGTTCGCGAACACGCCGACGCTGCTCTTGTGGGGGATGAAGGACTTCGTGTTCGACCACCACTTCCTTGCGGAGTGGAAGCGGCACTTCCCGCACGCGGAGGCGTACACGTGGCCCGACTGCGGGCACTACCTCCTGGACGACGCCGGCGAACTCGCCATCATGCGCGTGTGGGAGTTCTTGCAGCGGTATCCTCTCAACACGTAAGAGGTTCGTCATGGGACGCGTGATCGTGACGTTCGAGTTGTCGAACTACTACGACGTTCAGCAAGCGGCGCGAGGCAATATCGCACCCGACAAGATTCGGCGTATCGCGCTTCAGGGCGTGGTCGATACTGGGGCGACGCGCCTTGTACTCCCGAAGGGTGTGGCCGACCTGCTTGGCCTGCCGGTGTCTGGTCAAGTGACTGTTCAGTACGGTGACAAGCGGAGCGGGACGCGCGACATGGTGAACGACGCGTTCGTGCAGTTGCTCGGGCGCGGCAGCGTGTTCAACGCGGTCGTCGAACCGAACCGCACGGACGCACTGATCGGCGCGATCGTGATGGAAGACCTCGACCTGATCGTGGACTGCGGCAAGAACCAGATTGTGCCGCGCGATCCGAACGGCATCATCAGCGAAGTCGAATGACATGCTCCCTTCCCTCAACGTCGCCTCGCACCTCGCGCGCATGGCGGCGCAGCAGCCCACGCAAGTCGCCATCCACGCGCCGCGCGGGCGCGTCCATAGTGACCGACCGACCGAACACCGCGCGATCACCTTCGCCGAACTGAACGCGGACGCCGACGCCGTCGCGCACGGTCTGAGCGCCGCGGGCGTCGCGCGCGGCACGCGAACCGCGCTCATGGTGCCGCCGTCGCCGGACTTCTTCGCGCTCACGTTCGCGCTGTTCAAGGTCGGCGCGGTGCCGGTGCTCATCGACCCCGGCATGGGCGTGAAGAACCTCGGCAAGTGCCTCGCGGACGCGCAGCCGGAAGCGTTCATTGGGATCGCAAAAGCTCACGCCGCGCGGCGCGTGCTGGGCTGGGCCAAGGAGAGCGTTCGCGTCACGGTGAACGCGGGCCGGTGGCGGTTCTTCTGCGGCACCTCGTTGTCGCGGTTGCGGAACGCCGGTCGCACGCGCGGCGCGTACAGCATTCCCGAATCGGAAGCGACGGAGCCGGCTGCGATCCTGTTCACCAGCGGCAGCACGGGCGTCGCGAAGGGCGTGGTGTACACGCACGGCATCTTCGCGGCGCAGGTGGAACTGCTGAAATCGACTTACGGCATCGCGCCGGGCGAGATCGACCTGTGTACGTTCCCGCTGTTCGCGCTGTTCGGCCCGGCGCTCGGGATGACGTGCGTGATCCCCGACATGGACGCGTCGCGCCCGGCAAAGCTCGACCCGCGCAAGGCGGTGGCGCAGATCAATCAGTTCCGCGTGACCAACATGTTCGGCTCGCCCGCGGTGATTCGGCGGTTGGGCGAGTTGTCTTTGCCCTCTCCCCTTGCGGGAGAGGGTGGCGAGTCTTCGAGCCGGGTGAGGGGTGAAGCCCAATCGCGCGTTGAGTCTAACCCCTCACCCGTCGGCGAAGCGCCGACACCCTCTCCCGCAAGGGGAGAGGGAGGAAGCAAAGCCGCGCTCGCGACCCTAAAGCGCGTCATCTCCGCGGGCGCGCCGGCGTCGGCGGCGTCCCTCGAACGGTTCGTTACGCTCCTCCCCGACGGCGCCGAAGTGTTCACGCCCTACGGCGCAACGGAAGCGCTACCGGTCGCGAACATCGGCAGCCGCGAGATACTCGCCGAAACGCGAGCGCTCACCGAACAGGGCAAGGGCGTGTGCGTCGGCCGCCCGGTCGCGGGGATGGAGGTTCGCGTCATCCGCATCAGCGACGAAGCCATCGCGGAGTGGGACGATTCGCTGCTCGCGGCGCCGGGCGAGGTCGGTGAGTTCGTCGTTCGCGGGCCGGTCGTGACGCGGACGTACTACAACCGGCCCGACGCCACCAAGCTGGCGAAGATTCGCGACTCAAAGACGGGCGAGGTGATGCACCGCATGGGCGACGTCGGCTATCTTGACGACCGCGGGCGGCTGTGGTTCTGCGGTCGCAAGTCGCACCGCGTCGTTACCCCGCACGGTACGTTGTTCACCGACATGGTGGAACCGATCTTCAACACTGTGGATGGCGTAGCAAGAACAGCGCTCGTTGGCGTGCAGCGAAATGGCGTGACGTATCCGGTTCTGTGCGTCGAATTCCACAAGTTTCACGACCCGAAGATGTACCACTGGAACTTGCGTATTGTCGATACTTGGCTGAAGAAAGCCGGCGCACGTTTCGAGCACACCCGCGGCATTACGACGTTCCTCGAACATCAGAGTTTCCCCGTAGATGTGCGGCATAACTCGAAGATCTTCCGCGAGAAGCTGGCGGTGTGGGCGGATAAGCAACTCGGCCCGAAGTGGAACCCGGAGGCGAAGGCGTGAAGGCAGTGGTGACCGGTGGCGGGGGCTTTCTCGGCGGGGCGGTCGTGCGACTGCTCCGCGCGCGGGGCGACTCCGTCCGCTCGTTTACCCGCTCGCGCTACCCGTGGCTCGACGAACTCGCCGTCGAGCAGTCGCTCGGCGACCTCGCGGACCTGTCGAGTGTCGAGCAAGCCGTGGCGGGGTGCGATGTCGTGTTCCACGTCGCGGCGAAGGCCGGCGTGTGGGGCCGCTACGCGGACTTCTTCAACACGAACGTGACCGGCACGCTGAACGTGATCGCCGCGTGCAAGTCGCAGGGCGTGCGGCGGTTGGTGTATACGTCCACGCCGAGCGTCGTTCACGCGGGCGCCGACAACGAGGGCGCGAACGAGTCGCTGCCCTACGCGAAGCACTTCCTCGCGTACTACTCCGAGACGAAGGCGAAGGCGGAGAAGGCGGTTCTCGCCGCGAACGGCCCGGACTTCGCCACGGTGTCGCTCCGCCCGCACCTGATCTTCGGGCCGGGCGACCCGCACCTGGTCCCGCGCATCATCGCCTCCGCCCGCGCCGGCAAGCTCAATCGCATCGGCACGCGCCCGATCAAGGTGGACGTGACCTACATCGACAACGCGGCGCAGGCGCAGCTCGACGCGGCGGATCACCTGGACATCGGCACACCGCCTGCGGGCAAGGCGTACTTCATCTCGAACGGCGAACCGGTGGAGTTGTGGCCGTTCATCGACCGCGTGCTGTCTGAAGCCGGCGCGCCGCCCGTCACGAAGACCGTGTCCGCGTGGAAGGCACGGCTCGCGGGTCGCGTGCTGGAGTGGGCATACCGGTTCGTCCCGTTCGTGTCGGGCGAGCCGGCGATGACGCGGTTCGTCGCCAGTCAGATGTCCACGTCGCACTGGTACGACATCTCCGCGGCGCGGCGCGACCTCGGCTACGACCCGAAGGTGAGCGTCGAGGAAGGGCTGAAGCGGCTGGGCGAACGGCTGCGCGCCGGTTAGCCGCGCGCCGGAGATGAACGCGTTCTTATCTCTTCTTCACGTCACGTTCATCGGGCTCGGTTAGACTCGCCACCGACCGGACCCGTTCGGGTGAACGGGTCGGACACACAGAGGACCACACGATGCGTTACCTGCTAATGGCCGCCGCGGCCGCGTTCGCCCTGGCCGGGTTCGCCCGGACGGACGACAAGAAGAGCGACGCCGGCGGGTGGAGCGACGACTTTTCGGCCGAAAAAGCCGACCTCGCGCACACCGGGAAGAACCCGTACTTCGTCCTCGAACCGGGCTACCAGCTCGTGTTCGAGGACGGCAAGGAGCGGAACGTCATCACCGTGCTGAACGAGACGAAGACGGTGGACGGGGTCGAGTGCCGGGTGATCGAGGAGCGCGAGACGAACGACGGCAAGCTCGTCGAGGTGTCGCGCAACTACTACGCGATCAGCAAGCGGACGAACAGCGTGTACTACTTCGGCGAGGACGTGGACATGTACAAGGACGGCAAGGTGACGGGCCACGACGGGAGCTGGCTGTCCGGCAAGGACGGCGCGCGGTTCGGGCTGATGATGCCGGGCCTGCCGCTGGCCGGGTCGAAGTTCTACCAGGAGGTGGCGCCGAAGGTGGCGATGGACCGGGCCGAGGTGGTCGGCGTGCGCGAGACGGTGAAGACGCCGGCGGGCGAGTTCAAGAACTGCGTGAAGTTCGAGGAGACGACGCCGCTGGAGCCGAAGACCAAGGACTACACGTGGTACGCGCCCGGGGTCGGGCTGGTCCAGAGCGGCGACCAGAAGCTGGTCAAGTACGGCAAGGTCGATCTGCCCAAGAAGTGACGGGCGGCGGCCGCTACCCACTTCGCCCCGCTTGCCACGAACCGACCGCCGGCGCGGTTTTCCTCGACCGGCGGTTCCGGTTCGGCCGATTAAACCGACATCCCTTTTCCGCGGAGTCGGTCCCTCATGCCTCTGTGCCCGGTCCGAATCGCGACCCTCGCCGCCGCGCTGTGC
>CANLGS010000064.1 GCA_947490035.1 Gemmataceae bacterium | reverse complement strand
CGCGCCCACCTGATCGACCTTCGCCTGTTTCGACCAGTTCAGGTTACTATAGTTGATCGCGGTGCGCCACTCCGTTCGCAAACCATTCACCCATTTATTCAGCGGAATCGGGTCGCGCGTATCGGGCCGGTCCGACAGGAACCGCCGGCTGAGCTGTTGCGCCCAGATGCTGCAGTAGATGCCGCTACTCGCGCCGTCGGCGATGGCCGCCGCGCCGCCGGCCTCGTTCAGCGCGAACGCGTCTTCCCACTGCTCCGGGCTGTTGCCCATCTTCTGCGCCCACATCGACTTCGCGGGCGCGAACCCCGCGCCCGCCTCGGCCCACGCGACGCCGTCTTCGTGCGGTGCGTAGGTGAAGATCGCGTCCCACGGGTCGTTGATGTCCCAGTCGTTGACGAACACCGCGCGCCGCGCGGTCGGTTCGGTCGGAACCTCGGCGGGTCGTTCCGACTGCTCGCTTTCGGGCGCGCTGTCGAACACGTAGTGCAGCAGGCGCGCCGGGCCGTGCGCGGTGGCGAGCAGGCCGAGCGAACGCGCGACGCAGTAGTACGCCTCGTCGAGCGCGTCGGGACCGGTGCAGTGGACGACGACCGGCGCGCGGCTCGCGAAGCGCCCGGTGAGCCACACCGCGACCATCTGGTAGACGCTCGCGAGCGCGGTGCCGGCGCACGGTTCGCCCTCGCACGCGGGCAGCACGGCCCACTTGCGCGGCTGCCCTTCGCCCCCGCGCGGAACGGCGGGCATCTCCGCGACCCGCGCCAGCGGCACGAACCGCGCCTTCGGGTCGCCGTCGGGCAATAGCGAGAGGAGTTGTGGCGCGCCGTCTTCGGACGTGCGGTAGCCGAGAACGGCCACGTCGAGGGCGCCGACCGCGTACCCGCCGACGGCGGTGTTCACCAGCCCTTCGAGCAACTCGTCCGCGAGTTGGCGCGCCGCCGCGAACGCGGGCACCTCGCCGCGCGACGTGGTCACGTCCGCGGTCATCCCGGCCGACAGCCGGAGCAACAGGACGAGGCAACCGGGCGGCGGTTCGGTCGGGTCCATTCGGTCCTCGGCGAAGAAACCTACCCCTCGGCCCCCTCCCTAAAGGTAAGGGGAGGAAGAAGCGCCTCGCTGCGCTCGTGAATCGCGCGTCGTTCACCCGCGAGCGCAGCGAGACGCTTCTTCCTCCCCTTCCCTTTAGGGAGGAAGCCGGGGGTAGGTTTCTTCGCCGGTTTACCGCAAGTGCGGCGGCAGCGTGTTGGTGGCGATGACCGCCGTGCCGACGTTCAGCAACTTCAGCAGGCTCACGGCGTCCGCGTTGAACGCCATCGCCTTGCACCCGAGCGGCGCCGAGATGCCCTTCACCTCGGCCATCTGCCGCAGTTTGTCCGGCATGGCGCTGGCCATGGTGAACAGGTCGCGGGCCAGGTCGTCGGGGAGCTGGCTGTCGGTCGGCGGGAGGAACACCGGCTGCGCGTCGCGCCCGGACAGGTGGCAGTTGAACAGGAGCACGCCGCCGTCGGCGGTGGCGAGTCCCTTCATGTCGTCGGCGAACGGGACCGGGTTCCCGTCGGTCGGCTCGCCGTCGGTCAGGTGGATGACCATCGGCGGGAAGCTGTTCGGGTGCGCCTCGATCCACGCCTGGAGCACCTGCTTGCAGTAGCCCAGCGCGGTACACATCGGCGTGCCGAACATCTCGGTCGGCGGCGGCGAGCGGAACCACACCGGGAACGCGATCTGCCGTTCGACCTCGGTGAGGCCGCCGGCGCCGTCGTCCACGAACTCCTTCTTCCGCCGCTGCTCGATCTCCAGCGGGTTGTCGTACAGTTCGCTGATGCTGACGAGGTCGCGCCCGGCGAGGCCGAGCTGGAACAGCGGGCGGACGATGGCCCCGCCGTTGGCGTCGGTGGTGTACCCGATCAGGCCCACGTCAAAGTAGTTGCGCGGCTTCTCCTCGCCCTTCTCGCAACTGGTGATGAGTTCCTGAAAGAACCGGTTGATGGCGGTGGAGACGGTGTCCATCTTCGCCCGCTGCGTGCCGGCGATGCCGTCGAGCATGGAGTTGGACAGGTCTACCAGGAACACGATGCAGCCGGGGTTCGAGCGGTCGATCTGCATGTCGTAAGGCATGGGCAAAGCTCCTCGTGGGTGAGTTGTAATCTGCTGCTTTCTGGCCGCTTGTGGCTTCGCGAGCACAGCGCCCGCGAAGCCGCAAGCGGCCAGAGATTGCTCAGAACGTCTTGTCGCACACCATGCAGTAGCGCGCACCGGGCTTGCCGGGCAACTTCCGGCCGCACGACGGGCACGCGTCCGGGTTGCCGGTCTTCGACGCGCTCGCGGGCGCCGGCGGCTTCGCCGCGGTCGGCACCGGCGGCTTCGCGGGCGGTGCCGGGGGCTTCGGCGGCGCGGGCGCAGGCGGCTTCGCGACGGTCGGCGCCGGCGCCCTCGCGACGGTCGGCGCGGGAGCAGGTGCCGGCGGCTTCGCGGCCGGTGCGGGGCGCGTGTAGTCGTCCGTATCGACGATCGACTTCGCAACCGGGCGCGGCGGCGGCGACATCGGCATCGGCAACCCGTCGTCGTAATCGTCGTGCGCTGTTTGAGCCGCTTGCGGCTTCGCAACCGGCGCCGGAGGTGGCGCCGGGAGTGGCGCCGGGAGTGGCGCCGGGAGTGGCTTCGCGAGAACAGGGGGCGCGGGTGGTGTCGCTCGCGATGCCGCAAGCGGCGCCGCGGTGCCGCTGGTTCGCACGACCACGGTCACGCCGCCGGCGGTGCGCGTGTCGCCGTTGGTCGCGAGCGCTTCGCGCTTGGTCGGCACATCCTCGCAGTACACCTTGCCGTCGCGAATCCAGTACCGCAGCGCGATCGGGGCCGCTCCGCGTGCCCACACGGTGCAGGCCTTCGAGTCGCCGCCGACCTTCACCGGCTCCGGCCCGAGGTTCACGGTAATCACCTCGCGCTCGCTGAACCGCACTTCCAGCCACGCCCGCCGGAACGCGGCCTCCACCGCCGCGACCATCAGCCCGATGCAGAAGCCGAGCATCGCGGCGCCGCCGAACCGCCCGACCATTCCGGCCCCATACGACCAGGGAACAACGGCCGCGGCAATCGAAGACATGATCGCGAACGCGAGTCCACCGAGGAAGCCACCGCCGACCCCGGCCAGTGCTGCCTTCTTCGCGTCGAGGTTCGGAACGAAGTAGCTCACACCGACACCAAGCAGCCCGCCCAACAGCGTCCAGCCGAGCAACCGCCCGACAAAGCCGAGCGAGGCGTTGGCCATTAGCAGGAGCGAATACAGCGACTGCCCGATGCCGCCGGACACGAACCCGGCTGCGGCCGCGCCCAGAATCACCAGCACCAGCGGCACGCGGCCCGACGCGAACAGCGACTTGCCGAGGTACTTGTTCTGACCCGCGAGCAGTGCGAGGCACAGCCCGACCGCGAGCAGCGCCGTCCAGACGCCGATGGAAACGACCGTCACCAGCGAGAACTGCACCGCCGGTTTTGGAACGACAAGTTTGACATCTTTGGCGTTGGTGAGCGAGCCGCCGCGCGCAACGAGCTGAATAGTCCGTGTAGTTTCTTTCGCCGCGTCTGTTGCTTTCAACTCGATGTACCCGCCTCCCTCTCCTTCGGGAATCGTGAGCTTGCTGGTAGTGACCCCCTCAGGTAGATTCTCGGCGGTCACTTCCACCGCACCGGCGATGGACGAGCGACGGATGGCGACCGGCAAGTAAATAGTCCGACCGGGTGCCACTTCGACTTCGCTTTGCACGTCCTTCAGTTCGAGGCGCGGTTCCACCCGGAACCGGCGCACGACCTGCTTCGGCCCTGGCTCACCGTCGCGTACTTTCGTAATGCTGTCGCTGATCTCCGTCCGTTCGCCGTTCGCGAGAATGTTCACCTTGTAGTCGCTGCGGTTCGGCCCACTCGGGCAGCGCTGGAAGAAGTTGACGTAGACCGTGTAGTCACCCTGCGGCGCGGCGCCCTTGAGCCAGAAAATGTTCTCCACCGGTTTCGGATCGATTGACTGGCAACCAGCGTTCCGGTCCACATCGAGCAGCCCGCGCGACGGAGACGATTTCTGCTTGTACCAAATCTCGTAACCGGACGGATCGACGCAGTGAAGGTCGAGGTCGTTCGCGTCGTCCCAGATCAACGTGATTTGAACGTCGCCGGAACTGCCCTTGGCCGCGTCAACTCGCTTGCGGAACTCTTCCGGCAGAGGCGGCGGCGCGTTCGACGGCGGTGTCGATGTCGAGATAAGCGACGGCGGGGCCGCTGCCCCGTCGCGCCCCGCCACTTGCTTTGAAAGCTCCAGGAACGGCTCGCCGACGAGCCAGCCGGCCAGGCAGCCGACCGCCCCGAACGCGCCGAACAGCAGCACCTTTTTCCACGCCGCGAGCAGGTTCATGTCCGCCCTTGTGGAGTCTTGTCCAACGAACCGAGCCGCGTCTTTTCTGCCCCTCTCCCCTTGCGGGAGAGGGTGGCGAGGCTTTGCGAGCCGGGTGAGGGGTGAAGGTTAGCCCACCGGTAGCGCCACCCCTCACCCGTCGGCGAAGCGCCGCCACCCTCTCCCGCAAGGGGAGAGGGCAAAGCAAGATTCGCGCGCCTCACGGCACGACTTCAAACAGTTCCTTGCACGCGTCCATGCCGGCGACCAGCCCGGCCACGCGGGTCGCGATCTTCGGGCCGGTGCCGTCGGGTTGTCTCAACTGGTCTACCAAGTCCTTTTGCACTTCGCACGCCTTTTTTAGCTCCGCGACCGTTTCCGCCGTCCACCGCGGCACGGTTGTGCGGTTGGTCAGCTTCGCGCGCGCCGCGTTGAACGCCACCGCCGCCTCGCTCAGTGGCGTCGGCGCGAGGTCTTTCAGGTTGTACTCCTTCGCCCCGTCGGACACGCGCTGGCTGAACCCCGGCGGCTTCCGCGCCACCTCAAACTCGTTGAAGCCGTTCGCGTCCGCGGTCAGAGCCTTCGACGCGCCCTTGCCGCCCAGCGTCTCGTCGAACTTGATCGCGACGCCGGCGCGCGGCACCACCTCTTTGCGGAGCAGCACGTTGTCGTCGAGGCGCGCGACCGGCGGTACGAACGCGTCGGCGAACTCCTGCACCTTCTTGCGGATCAGCGCCTGCAACTTCGCGTCCTTCGTCTTCGTGTACTGGTCCGCGACCAGCTTCAGCCACGGGGCCGCGCCGTTCGCGTTGGCGAACAGGCCGGGCTTGGCGAACAGCTCGAGCAGTTCCTCGCGGGCGGGGTATTCGTCGGCGGTCGCGGTGTAGCCGGCGGCGCCTTTGCGATCGTCGTCGGTCAATTCCGCCCCGTCGTCGGCCGCCTGCTTCAGGTCCGCGCCCAACTTGGCGATCTGCTCCTTCAGCCCGCGGAGGGTGTCGCGGGCGGCCGTCGCGTCGTCCGGTTTGAGCGGGAGCGTCCGCTCGATCGCGAGTTTGTACTGGACGCCGTCCAGCGTGGTCAGCGCCTTGACGACCGCGAGCCGGGCGCGGAGCCGCCAGACCGTCGCCTTGCGCTTGTCCGCGAACCGCGACCGCGCGACGTAGGCGTCGATGAGTTTGACGACCGCGGCCATCGCCTTGTCCGCGTCCTCGGTGGAGGTGATCTTCGGCGGCAGCGCGAGCCATTCCGTGACGGCCTGCGCGTCGGTGCGGAGGGACGCTTGCTCGGCCGTCCACTCGGTGTAGCGGGCCTGCATTCGCGGGTCGCCGGTGAACTTCGGCTTCTCGATGTCGGAGAGGAACCGGTCGAGGTCGTTGAGGTCGGCGGCGCGCGCCGACGCGGCCTTCACCACCTCAGCCACGGCCTTGTCGGCCGAGGCGTCCGCGGCGCCGGCGGCGCGGTACTGCCAACTCACCTCGACCGCCTTGCGCGCCTCGCCCGACCACGCGGTCGCCCTCGCGCTCGCCGCCGCGAGTTGCTCCTTCGACGCGGTCTTGTCGGCGGGCGCGTCGGGCGCGCCCGCGTCGATGTGCGCGGCGCCGTTCGCCTGCCACGCCGCGTACAGCGCGAACGGGATGCCGAGTAGCAGAAGCAACACGCCGCCCTTCATCAGTCAGCCTCGCGTGGAACGGACTTTGTCGCTTTGTCTTGGGCGAGCGGGGGGCGTAAGCCCCCTGATGCTTCGCAAGGTCACTTGTCAGGCGAAACTATCAGGGGGCTTACGCCCCCCGCTCGCCTTCAGCCTTCAAATCGCGCGCGCGACCAGCGCGCACACAACCACCACGAACAGCACGGCCCCGAGGCACCCGGACTTCTTCTTCGCCTTCACCTTCGACTTCTTGTACGACGCCTTGCCGCCCTTTTTGCGCGGCTTGTCGATCAGCGGCTTGTCGTCCTCGTCCTCCTCCTCGTCCGCGAACGGCTCGGCTCTCGGCGCGAGTTCGGGTTCGGGTTCGGGTTCGGACTCGCTCTCCGGCTCCGGCGGGACGTACTCCGGTGCGGTCGCCTTCTTCGCCGCCTTCGGCGCCGCGGCCTTCTTCGCGGGCTTCGCGAGCCGCTCGCGGATGCGCGCCGTCGCGAACGGGTCGAGCGCGTGCTGCCGGTTGGTGTCGTCCAGCAGCGCCGCGAAGTGGATGTCCGGCACGCACGCGAGGATCAGGTGCGCCTGCAGCGCGCCGCGGGTGCGGTCCGGGCAGCCGGCCGAAAGGCGGATCGCTTCCGTCGCGGCGCGCCGCGCGGTGTTGAAGTTGCCGTCCACCGGGAAGCACACGCGGAACAGTTCGACCACGGGCGCGAGCTTGTCCGCGTGTTCCGGTAGCGAAAGCCGGTCGCCGCCGGCCTTCTTGAACGCGACCCGCACCAGGCCGAGCCGCTCCACCTCGAACGTGTCGCACGCGTGCGGCACCTCGTCCGGCGCGTCGCGCGGGATGGTGGTCGCGTCGTCCGCCCACTTCACCAGCCCGTTGGCCGCGAACAGCCGCGCCACGCCGCCCGCGGGCAGCGCCTGCACGAGCTTCGCGTCGGCCGCCGTGAGCTTGGCCGCGGCGGCGCGCAGGTGCGCGTGAACCTTGCGCTCCCACTCGTGAATCGTCCCGGCGTCGTCGTCGCCTTCCACCTCGATGAGGTCGGGCGACACCAGCGCCGGCGTGAGCAGCCCGAGGTACTCGCCCCACACGTCCGCGCCGGCGCCCTCGCCGCCGAACCCGACGAGCAGGCTCGCGAGCCGGTCCTTCTCCAGCAGGAAGTTGCCCCAGTCGTCTTGCAGCAATCCGACCGCGCTGCGCACCTTCTGCCAGTCGGTCGGCTCCAGAGCCGCGGCCGCGAGCAGCTTGTCCATGAGCGCCGCGGCCTCGTCCGAGTACGGCGTGAAGAGCGCGGCGAGGAACGACGGGTCGTCGTCGAGGAACGGGCGCGCCGCGCGGACGTAAGCGGCGACCGCGGCCGGCGGCGCGGCGAACAGGAAGGCGCGCGCCCGCGTGCGCATCTGATCGCGGCCCGGCTGTGGGACGTGGGCCAGCCACTCGCGCTCGTCCGCGGCCATCAGGATGAACGCGGTGTACCCAGCCCAGTCCGGTTGCGCACGAAGGAGCGTTTCCAGTTCGCCCAGCCCGACGGGGACGAGCAGCGCGCGCGGCGGGAACAGCGCCACGTCCGCGCACGCGGTCCGCAGCTTGTTCCGCACGTCGGTCGGCAGTTTCGACAACTTGTGTTCGTTCTTCTCGCGGCCCACCATCTTGTCGAGCAGCCGCCGCGCGTTGTCGGCGCCGGCCGCGGCGCGGACCACCGCCCACCGCACGTCCCACTTGCGGAAGTCCTCCTTCAGCAGCGCTTCGAACGCCTCTTCCCACAGTTCGCGGAGGTGGTCCGGCTTCGCGATGAGGTCGCGGAACGCGGTCCGCACGTCGGCGCGCGCGAGCGCGGCCGGCTTCACCACGGCCCACACGTTCGCCGCACGCGACTTCAGTTCTTCGGCCGCGTGTTTGTCGGCTTGCAGCGCGAGCAGGTCATCGACGGAGGCGGAGCCGGCATCGACGCGGGCCAGGGCGCGCGCGCGAACCAGTGCCGCGCCGGCCTTGGGCAGCCCGCTCGGGTCTTCGCCGATCGCGCGCCGCACGACGGGGAGCAACTCCCAATCGGCGCGCGCGGCGAGATCGACGAGTACGCTCACGCCTTCGGGGGCCGCGCCGGTGCGCAGTTCGGGCGACGACCGGTTCGCGACGAACGTGTCCAGCGCGATGCCGCGCGTGGTGCCGAGGTCCGGGTCGAGTCCGCGGTCGCCGGCGCCGAGGTATGTGCCGACCACCTCCGCGAGTTTGTAGTCGCGGATGTTGCGGTGGTGCGCCTCGAAGGTGGAGAACGTGAGGTCGTCGGTCACGGCCGGCGGGAGCAGCCGCACGCAGCCGTACAGGAGGAGCGCGACCAGTCCCGGTTCCGCGTGAACGTAGAGCCGGCGGCGGGCCTCGCTCTCTTCTTCCGCGAGCACCAGCATCGCGCGCAACATGCGCGCGAAGAGTTCGCGCCGGGCGTTCGCGTTCCCGCGCAGGCGCTCCGGGCACACGGTCGCGCTGAGTTCGGTCGGGCCGAACGGCTCGTCGCCGAGGAACGCGGTGAGCGCCGCGTCGCTGACGAGCGCGCCGACCGGGAGCGGGGCGCCGCCCGCGAGAGCCTTCGCCGCGCCGGGCGGGTAGTGCGTCGCCCACGCGCCGGCGCCCCACGACCGGAGCACGTCCGCCGGGTCCGCGTCCGGCAGCAGCAGCAGGTGCGAGAAGTACGAGCGGTCGCGGTCAACGGTGTCCTTGGCGAGGTACGCGGAGTGGACCGCCCACACGCCGCCCTTCGGGTTCTTGGTGCGCGCGAGCCGGCGCGGCGCGAGTGCCGGCGTCGGCAGGTCGCGCCACATGTCGATGGGCAACTCGTAGGGCGGGTAGTGGAACGCGGCGTCGAGCGCGGTCGGCTCGTTCGCCGACGCCGCCCGCACCGTGTAGCCCGGATTGTTCAGCACGCTGTCCGTGACGGCGCAGTGGGTGACGTAGAACTGGTCACCGCCTGTGCCGTTCGCGTGCCGCACCGATTGGCCCACTGGGTGATGCTCCTTTTGGTATTGTCAGGCGAGCGGGGGGCGTAAGCCCCCTGTTAAACTTCGTCGCGGTCGTTCGCTTGGCGATTCAACAGGGGGCTTACGCCCCCCGCTCGCCTTCAAAGCGCACCCTACCACCGGCTCGCGCTCGCGCTGCCGGTACCCACCGGCACCGGGCCGATGGTCAGCGGTGCGCCGTACACCGTCGTCCACCCCAGCTCTACCACCGGCCAGATGGTCACGTAGGCGTGAGACGCGCCGCTCGGCGGGACCAGTGTCACGCCGCCGCCCTCGCGCTGGTGGTTCTCGGCCGAACACGTCAGGCGCGAGTACGCGTCCGCCTCGGACGGGTCGTTCAGGAACCGGCGGCCGTCCACCGCGACCACGCAGTGCGCGATCAGCCCGTGCCCGCCCCACGACCAGCACGCCTTCACCAGCCCGCCGCGCTTGCCCGTGAGCGTGTACGCCGGGTACGCCGCGACCAGCTTCGCGTCGCCGGCCAGCCGCGCCCGCACCTGCGCCTCGACCGCCGCCTTCGTGTCGTCGTCGAACACATCGGCGTTGTCCCGCAGGAACGCCAGGTCGTCGGCCGCGAGCGCGCCGCGCGCGCCGAGCTTCTGTTTGATGCCGATCATGCGGTCGGCCTTCGCCAGCAGCCCCTGAATCTCGGCCATCCGCTCCGCGAGCGGCGGGTAGTTGGCGAGGTCCGGGCCGTACTTGGCGAACCGGTCGCGGAGGGCGAACATGTCGCGCGCCTTCAGCGCCTCGGCCACCTTGCCCCACTTCTTCACGCGCTCGCTGGCGAGCGTGAGCCGGGCGCGAAGTTCCTCGCGGTCGCGGCGGTCGTTGAGCGCCTTGCCGCTCTCGGTCCACATCGCGAGCCACTTCTGATCTTGCTTGTCGGGGCGCGATTCGCCGGCGTCGATGCGCGCGAACCGGTCGAGCAACTTGCGCCGCTTCAGCGCGAGATCGACCTCCGCGAACAGCGCCGGGTTCAGCTTGTCGAGCCGCGCCGCGAGCTTCGGGTTCCGCGCCTTGAGCCGGTCGAACGCGTTGGCGATTGCCCGATCGGATGGCTTCGGCGGGTCGAGCGCCTTTTGAATCTCAGCCAAGAGGCTGAGCGCCTCGGACCCTTGGCCGACGCGGGTCGCGTGCGGGTGCGGGTAGCCCGGCGGCAGCTTGCCGGCGGCCGCGACGACGGCGTCTTCGGAGCCGCCCGCCTCGGCCTGCCGGATCGCGCTCTCGAGCATTTCCACCAGCGCGAGCCGCGCGCGCGCGTCGTTCGCGCGGGTCGTGAACACCGTCGCCTCGGCACACCCGGCGAGCGCCGAACCGGTGCCCCACGCGGCGATCAACTTGGTGTCGTTGTCGTAGGTCGCGGCGTTCGGCACGCGCCGCGTCTTCTCCAGCAGCGGCCACCAGCGGAGCGCGTCCTCGCCGCGCCTGCGGTGCGCGTCGGTGATACTCGGGTGAAGCGGCCCGGCGCTGACCGCCTGCCACGCCTCCGCGATTTCCTTTTCCGTTTGCGGCGACTTCGCGAACGCGCGGAGGAAGGCGTCCGCGGCGCCGGCCCGGTTGCGCCAGCCGGTCGCGGCGGCCTCGTAGGCGCGTGCCTCCGCGACCGTCGAGAGCTTGGGCGCGGACTCGTCCCAGAGCTTGACGAGCGCGCGGCCGTCGCCCGGTGCCGCGACCGCGGCTTTCAACCTGTCGAGGAGCGCCACCTGCCCGGCGGCGGCGCGTGCGCCCGCGAGCAGCGGGGCGTCCGCCCAGTCGTCGATCAGTGCCGGCTGGTACGCGGCGACCGTCGCGCGCGGGTCGCGCGCGTCGAGCGCCTTCTTGACCGCGTCGCGTGCGGCCACGCGCTTGCGGGCCTCCTCGACCGCCGGCTTCACGTCGGGCAGAAGGGGGCGGCCGGTCGCGGACAGGCGCTCGCCCTCGGCCGCGATCTTCGG
>CANLGS010000063.1 GCA_947490035.1 Gemmataceae bacterium | reverse complement strand
CGGCCGTCGCGACGCGGTTCACGTACTTCCGCGCCCACTCGTTCGCGCGGTCGGGGATCGGCTGACCCTTGCGGTAGCCGGTCAGGTTCTTCACGTCGCCGCGGCTCTCCGCGCGGAACACGACGCGCTTCATGCGCGTCGTGTCGAGCAGGTCGCCGCCACCGCCGAGCAACTTGCCCAACTCCGCGACGACCGCGGCGCCGCTCGCCTCGCCGTAGAGCGTCGGGGTTTGTTCCTGCGCGGTTTCGTATGTGCGGCGGAGCGTGCGCGGCACGGCGTCCGCCAGGAATTCGTGCAGCGCCGCGGCGCTGAGCGTGCCGTCCTTGCTCACGCCGGTGCGCGTCTTGCCGGTGAACGCCTCGATCAGGTGGTGCCGCCAGATGCCGTGCCGCAGTTGGGCCGACTCGAACGACCGCTCGCCTTCGGCGCAGGCGAGCAGCCCCACGCACTTGGGCGACTTGTCCAGTAGCGCCGCGAGTTCCGCGTCGTCCAGACCCGGATGCACCAACTTGTTCTCCGCGAGCGCGAGCGGATCGATGTCGAGGAGAACGGTGATCTCCTTCGCCTTCACCTTGCCGAGCGCGGCGAGCAGGTCGGCGACCGAGAGCGCCGTCTCGAGCGGGTCGGGCGCGATGGTGTCCGCACAGGCGATGTACCCTTTGCCCTTCACGTTGAACCCGCGCGACACGACCAGCACGAGCAGCGATTCGGCGTCGCCGGCCGTCCTGGGCAGGCGCTTCAGTGTGGCCTCGATGACGGCTTTCGTGGTGCGGTGCGCCGCGAGCAGCGTGCAGCGCTCCGGCGCGTAACCGGCGGCCGGCAGCGCGCGGAGCAGTTCGGCGCAGTCGGCCGCGGCGTACTGCACGAGCGGCCCGGCCTCGAAGAACGTTTCCACGGCGATCAGCAGTGCGGCACGGTCGGCCACGAAGCACCCCCTTGTTGTTGTGTTGGGATTCTACCGCGTTTGTACGGCACGACGCGAGGTGAGTGGGCGGTGCGGGCCCGCGTGGCGCTCTGGGAGGGTGAGCCGCCGCAGGCGGGGTTGTGTGCGTCGGGGGGATTGTGTAAACCGCTCCGGGAATTCAGCCGATGAGAGGGTAGGCACGGGTGCCGCGAAGGAACGGCCCGCGCACCGGCGCAACTCAGGGAAGGGAACCGATGGACCTTCGGAACAAGCGAATCCTGGTCACCGGCGGCGGCGGCTTCCTCGGCCGCCACGTGGTCGCGGAACTGCGGCAGAGCGGGTGCACCAGCCTGTTCGCGCCGCGCCGCGCCGAGTACGACCTGACCGACGCCGACGCGGTGCGCCGCGTCCTCGACTGGAGCCGCCCGGACGTGGTGGTTCACCTCGCCGCCGTCGTCGGCGGGATCGGGGCCAACCGCAAGTACCCCGGCACCTTCCTGTACGACAACCTGATGATGGGCGTGCAGCTCATCGACGCCTGCCGCCGCCGCGGGCTGGAGAAGTTCGTCTGCGCCGGCACCATCTGCGCGTACCCGAAGTTCACGCCGGTGCCGTTCAAGGAAGAAGACCTGTGGAACGGCTACCCGGAGGAGACCAACGCTCCTTACGGCCTCGCCAAGAAGATGCTGCTCGCGCAGTTGCAAGCCTACAAGCAGGAGTTCGACTTCCCCGGCACCTACGTGCTGCCGGTGAACCTGTACGGCCCGTGGGACAACTTCGACCTGCAAAGCTCGCACGTCATCCCGGCGCTGATCCGCAAGTGCGTGGACGCGCGCGAGCGCGGGCTACCCGAAGTGCCGGTGTGGGGCACCGGGACGGCGACGCGCGAGTTCCTGTACGTCGCGGACGCCGCCCGCGGCATCCGGCTCGCCGCCGAGAAGTTGGAAACGCCCGACCCGGTGAACCTCGGGTCCGGGCACGAGATCAGTATCCGCGACCTGGCCCAGACGATCGCCGACCACGTCGGCTACCGCGGCGCGCTGAAGTTCGACCCGACGCAGCCGGACGGCCAGCCGCGCCGGTGCCTGGACACCAGCCGGGCGAAGGCGCTGATCGGGTTCGAGGCGACGACCACGCTCGAGCGCGGGCTGGCCGACACGGTGGCGTGGTACCGCGCCCAGTTCCCGGCCGCCACCACGCGGACCGCGGCCTGAACGCCCGCCCGCCCCGAAGGAGAGCGACCCGCATGGACGCGACGCACCCCAACGCCGGTGTCACCGCCGGCGCCGGCCTGGACTTCCCCGCCGCCGGGCTGGAGGAGCGGGTCCGGGAACTCGCGGGCGAAGTCCGGGCGCTCCGGCAGGACCTCGCCCAACTGAGAGCGCTGGTTCCGCCGCGCCGTAGCGCGCGACCGCCCCGCCCGCCGCGGATGCCGCTGAAGTACTGGATCCGCCACCAGATCAAGACGCGGTTCGGTCTGGTTTCCCAGATCGGCAAGCTCGAATACGGCGTGCCGCCGAAGCCGGTCTACGTGCCGCGCTGGTACCACCGCAAACCGCTGGTTGTGAACCCGCCGCTCATCTCCATCGCCACGCCGTCGTACAACCAGGGCGAGTACCTGGAGCACACGATTCGCAGCGTGCTCGATCAAGAGTACCCGTGGATCGAGTACGTAGTGCAGGACGGCGGCTCCACGGACAGCACCCGGGACGTTCTCGCGCGCTACCGCATGCGGCTCCACCGGTGCGAGTCGCGCAGGGACCGGGGCCAGTCCCACGCGATCAACCTCGGCTTCGCCGGCACGGCCGGCGAGATCATGGCCTACCTGAACTCGGACGACCTGCTGCTGCCCGGTGCGCTCTACTACGTGGCCGCGTATTTCGAGAAGCACCCGGACGTGGACGTGGTGTACGGGCATCGCGTGGTGATCGACAGCGCGGGGCAGGAACTCGGCCGCTGGGTGCTCCCGAAGCACGACGCCGAGGTGCTGAAGTGGGCCGACTACATCCCCCAGGAGACGCTGTTCTGGCGCCGCCGCATCTGGGACAAGGTCGGCGGGATCGACGAGAGCTTCCGGTTCGCGATGGACTGGGACTTGCTGCTGCGGTTCCAAGAGGCCGGCGCGAAGATCGTGCGGCTGCCGCGATTCCTCGGTGCCTTCCGCGTTCACCAGTCGTCCAAGACGGTCAGCACGGTGAACAGCACCGGTCTTCAGGAGATGGAGCGCCTGCGGCGGCGCAGTTTCGGGCGAGACGTGAGCTACCCCGAAGTCGTGGCCGCGGTGCGGAGCTACATGTGCTGGCACGTGTTCCACAACCGCATGTACCGCCTCGGGCTGTTCCGCTACTGAGTCTTGGTCGCAAGTCGTAAGGTCCGAAAGTCGTAACGTCGAAGGCCCAGCCATCTGGGCCTTCGACGTTACGACTTTCGGACCTTACGACTTGCGACTACTTCTTGCCCGGCTTTGCCGTCTGGCGAACCTTCGCGCCTCCGGTGGACTCGACGACCGCCTCTTCCTTGCGCACCGTGCCGCTCACGGTCTTGTTCTCGCGCACCTTCCGCTTGCCGACCGTCACTTCCTCCGTAACCACCTGCTCCTTGGTCACGTGGACGCGCTCCTCGGACACCGGGATGCGAATCTCTTCCGCCTTCATGTCGCCGGTGCCCGTCTTGTTCACCGCGCGGCGCTCGATCACGACCTCCTCGTGTTCCACGGGAACGGTGATCTGCCGCTGCTCGGTGTGAACCTCCTTGCGCACCTTCACGTCTCCGGTCTTCACAGTCTCCTTGTCGGCGTGCAGGCGCTCTTCGTGGAGTTGGAGCACGCGGCCGTCTTCGGTCTGGAACTGGCCTTCGGTCGCGATGTTCGCGCGGTCGGCGCGGACGGCGTTCCAGCCGGCGCGGTCGAACCCGCTACGGCTGTGCAGGATGTCGCGGGTCTCCAGCGCCCGGCCGTTGGCATCGACGGTCACGAGGTAGCGGCCGCTCTGGACCTCCTTCTCGTAGAACTCGGCGTCCTCTTCCGGGATGCCCCAGCCGATCAGCGCGCCGACGATGCCGCCGGCGGCGACACCGGCCGCCCCGCTGATGAGGGCTGCGGCCAGCGTCCCGACGGCGAGAACGGGACCGACGACCGGGATGATCCCGAGCGACACAGCCAGCGACCCCGCCGCAATCGCTCCGGCCCCGGCCACCGCGCCCGCGACGGCGCCTTCCTCGGCATACGTCTCGTTCGCGGCGCCGGTCTTCACCGTCTTGCCGTCGGCGTCGCGGTGGACCATCCCGATCTTGTCTTCGGCGAACCCGGCGGCGTGCAGGTCGGCGACCGCCTACTCGGCGCGCGCCTTCGACTCGAACATGCCGATGACGGCGTGTTGCTTCTTTCGCGTAGGCATGGTGCTACCCTCTTCGATGTGTGTTGCGGATTCACATGAACCCGCTGCGAAGTTGTTTGCACTGCGCGTGCCACTGCACCGGGTAATCGGCACGAACCACGGAACCGGGCGGGCTGGTGAGAAGTGGCACAAGACGTGCGAACCACCGGCGGCAGGACCGCCGAGTCGCCCGTGAACCAAACCGAGGAGACACCGTGAACACTTCGACACTGCACCGCCCGATGGGTCAGGCGAACGCGAACAACGCCAACAACGCCAATGCCAACAACGGCAACGCGAGCAACGCCGGTAACGCCAGCGAAGAGGCCCAGAAGCACTCGGAAGGCCCGGTGGCGCGCGGGATCGAGCAGTACACCGCGCAGATGCCGTCGGACTGGTTCCTCTGGGCCGCCGGCGGGTCGATCATTGCCTCGCTCACGCTCCAGGTACTCGGCCGGAAGGACGACGCCCAGTTCGTCGGCCAGTGGGTGGCCCCGTTCATGCTGCTCGGCGTCTACAACAAGATCGTGAAGGTGGCCGGCTCCGACCGCGTCCACGAGTCGTAACCGCTTGGCGGTAGAAACGAAACGGCCGCCCGCTCCCGCAATGGGAGCGGGCGGCGTTGTTACTACTTCTCCGATGCGGGGGCATGCCCTCTACGCCATGGGCAGCGGGCGCCGGCCCTTCACTTCCGGCGCGGGTGCGGCGCACTTTCCGCAGCCCGAACCGCAACCCGGCTTCGACGCGCCGAACCACGTCTTCCACGTCGCGCGCAGGATGTACCCGGCCGCGAGCGCGATCAGCAAGCCGACGACGATGAGTTGGAGTGTTGTGGACATCAGTTGTTACTCGGCCCGGTTTCATTCTTGTCCCTCTCCCCTTGCGGGAGAGGGTGGCCGCGCTTCGCGGACGGGTGAGGGGTGCAGGACCACACGCGAAAAGAGCTTCGAGTGGTGCGTGTGGTCGCTCACCCCTCACCCGTCCGCGAAGCGCGGCCACCCTCTCCCGCAAGGGGAGAGGGCAAAAGCACTTTACCCCACAACCAATCTTCCCACCTGGAACGTGAGGAACGCCCCGACATACGCGAGCGCCGTCATGTACACGAACGTGAACGCGGGCCACGCCCAGCTCTTCGTCTCGCGCTTGATGACGGCGAGCGTCGCGGCGCACTGACAGCACAGCGCGAAGAACACCATGATCGACAGCGCGACCGGCACGCCGTACTTGCCGCGAACCGGGTCTTTCGACCAGTCGTCTTGGACCGCCCTCGTCAAGCCGGCGGCCTTCTCCTTCGCGTCGTCATCGGCCTTCGCGTTGCCGATCGCCTTCGTATCGACCTCGCCCACGTCGTAGAGCAGCCCGAACGTGCCGACGATCACCTCGCGCGCCGGGAAACTCGCCATCGCCGCGACGCCGATCTTCCAGTCCCACCCCAGCGGCTTGAACACCGGCTCCATCCACAGCCCGGTGCGGCCCAGCGCGCTGCCGCGCTTCCACTCGCCGTTGAGTTTGTCCGGCAACGCCCCAGCGTCTTCGAGTGCCTCCAGTTCCACCTTCTCTTCGTCGGTGGCGTCTTCCTTGTCGTTCAGTTCCTTCAGCCGCGGGGCTTTCTCCTTCGCCGTGTCTTCGGCTGTCTCGATGCGGTCGGGGTACGACTCGCCGTTCGCGTCGGTGTGCGGGAAGTACAGTAGCGCCCACACGATCACCATCGCGGCGAGGATGATCGTTCCGGCGCGCCGCGTGAACGACCAGCCGGCCCCGCCCATCCGCCGCAGGATCGAACCGATCTTCGGGCGCCGGTAACTCGGAAGTTCCATCACGAACACTGGCGGCGCGCCGCGCAGCAGCGTGCGCTTCAGCGCGAGCGCGACCAGCGGCGCGACCGTGAAGCCGATCATGTACATCGCGAACAGCACCAACCCCGGCAACCATCCCGGCGAACCCGGCCGCGCGATGAACGCGCCGATGAGCAGGATGTACACCGGCAGCCGCGCGGAGCAGCTCATCAGCGGCGCCACGAGGATGGTCGCGAGCCGGTCGCGCCGGTTCTCGATCACGCGCGCCGCCATGATGCCCGGCACCGCGCACGCCACGCTCGACAGCATCGGGATGAACGACTTCCCGCTCAGCCCGCACCGCGACATGACGCGGTCCATCAGGAACGCGGCGCGGGCCATGTACCCGCAATCTTCCAGCACCGCGATGAACCCGAACAGGATCATGATTTGTGGCAGGAACACCAGCACGCTGCCGACGCCCTTGATGATGCCGTCCACGAGCAGCGCGCGGAGCGGGCCGGACGGCAACTGCGACTGCACGCCCTTCGCGACCGCGTCCTGCCCGCTGCCGATCAGGTCCATGAGCGGTTTCGCCCACAGGAAGATCGACTGGAACATCAGGAACATGACGACCAGGAAAACGAGCGTGCCCCAGACGCGGTGCGTCAGGATGTGGTCGATGCGGTCGCTGCCGGTGACCGGGCGCACGGCGGGCTTCGTCACGGCCGCGGCGACGGCGGTGCGCACCCACGCGAACCGCGTCCGCGCCTCCACGCCCGGAACGGAGTGACCCGCCGCCGCGAGCTTCTCGCGCGCCCCGACCAGTGCCACCTTGAAGCGGTCGCCGTGCCGTTCGACCAGCCATTGCTCGGTGTAGCCGCCGATGTCGATGAGAGCGCGTCGCAGCAAGAACGGCGGCACCTCGTCGCTGAGTTCCTTCCGCAGTTGCTCCGCGACCTCGTCGAACGCGGTTGGAAACGTCAGCCCGTGCGGCGCGGGCTGGTCCGCCGCGGCGCGAATTGCGGCCGTGAGCGCCGCGAGGCCGGTGCCGTTGTTCGCCTGGATCGGCACCACCGGCACGCCGAGCGCGGCGGCCAACTTCGCGTAGTCGAACTTCAGCCCCTGCGCGGCCGCGGCGTCGATCATGTTGACCGCGACGACCACTGGCACGCCGAGGTCGAGCAACTGGCTGGTGAGGTACAGGTGCCGGTCGAGGTTAGTGGCATCGACGATGGAGAGGACGACCGACGGCCGCGGTTCTTCCGGGCGGCGGCCGAGGAGGAGATCGACCGCGACCATCTCGTCGGGGCTGCGGGCGGCGAGACTGTAGGTGCCGGGCAGGTCGATGAGATCGAGTGTCACGCCGTCAGTTGTAAACTGCCCCTTCTTCATCTCGACGGTGACGCCGGGGTAGTTGCCGATCCGCTGGCGCAGCCCGGAGAGGGCGTTGAACAGCGTCGATTTGCCCGCGTTCGGGTTGCCGACGAGCGCGACGGTAAGCATGGGAAAGCAGTGAGGAGTGAGGAGTGAGGAGTGAGGAATCAGCAGAGCCGTCTTTGCTCCTTACTCCTCACTCCTCACTCCTCACTGTAATTCCGGCGGCTTCGGCCCTGCGGAGGGTGAGGCGTGAGTTACCGAGGCTGATTTCGATCGGGTCGCCCAGAAGGGCGAGGGCAAGCACTTCGATCCGTTCGCCTTCGAGCAGACCGAATTCGTAGAGGCGCTGGACGAGGGCGGGGTCGCCGGTCACGGACAGCACTTCGGCCGTTTGACCGGGAACGAGGTCGGCGAGGGTGGTCATCAGCCGGCCGCCCCGATGGGGCGAACCAGAATCTGCGCGCCGTCGCACCCGCGCAGGCAGAGCTTGCACCCGGCGACGGTCAGGAGGCACGTCGAACCGGGCTGCATCACCCGGACGCGACAGCCCCGGCGGATGCCGAGTTCGGCGAGGCGCCCGACCCAGTCCGCCTGGCCGGAGACCTCTTCGACTTCGGCCCACTCGCCGGCTCGCACCATATCAAGCGGCACTAGCATTGACGGCTCGCTTATTGAGATTCCATCTCAATTACACTTTCGCGGTTTTTGGGACGTGTGTCAAGAGCATCGCGCGCGGAAAGCGTGGAAAATGTGCGCGGAGCGAAAGCGGCTCAGGCGGGTTTGTTGCGCCGTTCGGTGAGATAAGCCGCGAGCGCGTCCGGCCACGGGCGCAACGCGGGAACGCCTACCGAAGTGAGTTTCGCGGTGGAAAGCACGCTGTACGCGGGCCGCTTCGCGGCGGCGCCGAACTCGGCGCTCGTGATCGGAATGAGATCGGGGTTCAACCCGGCCTGGCGGAAGATTTCCGCCGCGAACTCGTACCACGTGCAATCGCCGCTGTTGACGACGTGGAACAACCCGGTCGCGCCGCGTTCGAGGAGTTGCACGGTCGCGGCGGCCACGTCCGCGGTGTAACTGGGCGTGCAGCGCTGGTCGTTGACCACGCGCAGCGGTTTACCCGACGCGCCTAACCGCAACATCGTCTCAACAAAGTTGCCGCCCTTGCCGCCGCTGCCCCACACGCCGTACAGCCCGCACGTGCGGAGGACGAGGTGGTTTCGCGCACTGAGAACACCGGTTTCGCCATCCAGTTTGCACGCGGCGTAGTAGTTGACCGGAGCGGGTTCGTCGATTTCGGTGTAAGGGATGATGCGCGCGTGATCGCGACCAAACGCGTAGTCGGTGCTGAAGTGGACGAGTTTTGCGCCGATGTCCCGGCAATGCCGCGCGAGGTCGGCGACACCGCCCGCGTTGACCGCACCCACCGCGTCCATTTCCGTTTCGGCCTTGTCCACGAAGTTGTACGCCGCGCAGTTGACGAACACGTCCGGCCGCAGCGCCGTGACCGCCGGCGCGATGGTATCAGGCTTCGCGAGGTCGATGTCGGCGCGCGACAGCGGGACGACTTCGCCCAGCGCCGCGAGCCGCGGGCAGAGGTCGCGCCCGAGCTGCCCGGCCGCACCGAGAACGGCGATCTTCATGGCGAACCCCGTCGGAGAGTAGCCCGCCACTCCGTGGCGGTTCTTCAGTCTTGTTTTTGGTGGCACAGACATTCCTGTCTGTGCTTCGAGGGGCCAGCCGCACAGACAGGAACGTCTGTGCCACAAGAGAAGAACCGCCACGAAGTGGCGGGCTACTCTCCACAAACGAAACCGCCCGGCGCGGCGGCCGGGCGGGTGTCGGTCGCGCGTCCGCGACGGTTACTTCTTCTCCGGCACCGGCGGGACCACCGGCGGCGTGATCGGCGGCGTCACCGCCTTCGGCGCGATGTAGCTCGTCTCCTGCGTCTTGATGACCGTCTTCTGGATCTGCGTCAGTTCGACCCGCGTGTCGGTGCCGCCGATCACCACGATCAGGTCGCCCTTCAGTTTGATGTTGATCTCGGCCGACTCGATGCGCTTCGTCTTCGGGTCGTACAGGATGAAACCCTTGCTGCCGTCCGCTTCGCTGGTCAACTTGCTACCGTCCTTGATGCGGAACAGCAGCCCCCCCTCCGGGTTGTCCTTCGGAGCGGTGTACGTGATGACGGTCTCGATCTCGATCTTGTCCTTCTCCTTGTCCGTACCCACGTACTTCAGCTTGTAGAGCAGTTCGTACTTGCCGATCGGCCCGAGGTCGAGGGTCGTCTTCTTCTCCCAGGTCTCGTCCTTCTTCTTCGCGGTGTCCGGGTACAGTTTGGCGGTCGGGTCCACCATCTCCCGCAGCACGTCGTCGGTCATCACCTTCTTGAGTAGCGCGTCCATCTGCTGGCTGCCGGCGGCGAGCTTCTTGATGAAGTCTTCCTTCCCGTCCACCTTCTCGACCTTGTAGTTCTTGCCGATGGTGGCCGTGAACTCGGTGTCCTTCAGCCCCTTGAAGAACTCGACCAGCCCCGGATTGCCGACGCTGCCGGTGCCTTCGGTCTTGGACGAGTAGTTGATCGGGTTGCCGGAGATGTCGATGTTCATCTCCAGGCCTTCGATCTTCTGCTTCACCGTGTAGCGGATGAACTCTTCCTTGTTCTCGGTGACCTTCTCTTCCTTGACCGGCGTCCACTGGTACCAGAACTTGCTGTTCTGCTTCTGGGTCAGGTCTTGGCCCTGCACCTTGATGACCTGCGTGATGTCGGTGGCCGTTTCCTGGTAATAGGGCGCGGGTTTGCCGTCCTTAGTGGGGAAGCCGAGTTCGAACTTCTTGGGTTCCTGGCCGACGGCGAGCGCGGTGAAGGCGACGCCCAACAGCGCGGCGGCGACGAAGCGGGTGCGGAGCACGGGTGAATTCTCCTGACGGACGGGTGTTGGCGTTGCGAGTGTTCTACCCGCACCGACCGGGGAAGCAAGAGTTGGGGGCGCTCAAAGTTACGAGTTCGGTTTGGAGGTCGAAGCGAACGCGCACGACCCCGCACGCCAGTCGGCCAGGATCGAATCGCTTTCGCGGACGACATTCGCCAGCAACCACCGCGCGAGCGGGGCGACCACCTCGCGCTCGATCGCGCGCTGGAGAGGTCGCGCCCCGTACCGCGCGTCGAAGCCGATCGCCGCGAGATATTCGATCAGCGCGTCTGACCACGCCACCGACACGCCGCCGCGAACCAGCCCTTCGCGCTTCGCGATGGCGTCGAGTTCGCGGCGAGCGATGGCGCGCACCGTCGCGGGTAGCAGCGGGCGGAACGTCACCACCGCGTCCATGCGGTTGAAGAACTCCGGGCGGAAGAACTTCATCGCCACGTCTTGATATGGTGTGCCCGCGTTATCGCCCTCGAAGCCGACCGCGCGCGACATGCCGGCTCCGAGGTTCGAGGTCATGACGATGATCGTGCTGCGGAAGTTCGTGACGCGGCCGTACTGGTCCGTGAGCCGGCCCTCGTCGAACACACCCATGAGCGTGTCGAACACGTCGGG
>CANLGS010000062.1 GCA_947490035.1 Gemmataceae bacterium | reverse complement strand
TAGTCCTCACGCTCCGCGTGAGGTCTGGGAGTGTAGTCCTCACGCTCCGCGTGAGGTCCGGGAGTGTAGTCCTCACGCTCCGCGTGAGGAGCGGAACCCGTGGCGTGACCGCACAGCCACTGACACCGGACCTCACGCGGAGCGTGAGGACTACTCTCCCGGACGAATACGTGCGAAACGAACTGAGGGAACCATGTCCGATCACGTGTGGGTTCAGGAACACGCCACCGCGTACCTCGCGGGTGGCCTCGACGCTCAGGAAGCGGAGCGCCTCGAAGCCCACGCCCGCGACTGCCCCGCGTGCGGCACTGTGCTGGCCGACGCGCGCCGGCTCGACGGCGGGCTGAGCGCGCTGTTCGCCGGCGCGCACCCCGACGCGGGACTGGAAGACCGCACCGTTGCTCGGCTTCGCACGCCGGCGGCGCCCGCCGCGTGGCCCGTATTCAACCCGCGAGCAAAGAAGTGGGCGGTCGCGCTCGCGGCGATGCTGCTCCTCGGCGTCGTCGGCGCCCTCGCTGAGGCGATCGCGTCGAAAGACGGTCTCAAGATGCCCGGCTCACCGATGGCAGACCGCGCCGAACGAGAACTGGCGGAAGCTAACCAAAGCATACAAGCAAAGAATCTCGCGAAGGCCGAGCAAGCGGCCGGGCGCGAGCAGGAGCAATCGCTTCGCGACCAGTTCGGCGTTGACTCAAACATCCAGGCCGCGCTGCCGGATATCGAGCGGACTGACAGGCGATCCGTCGATGAGAAGGTCACGCAAGACAACGTCAAATCGGACCCCGCTTACACTGGCGACAAGGGTATGTCACCCGGCAGAAGTGGAGCGAGCCGATCACCGACGTGGAGCCTGCCGCCGTCCCTCTCAGTGCCGCCGCCGGTTCCCACGGGGCCGGTTCCGACGGTAGTGCCCGCGTCGATCTCGGTTCCCCCGCCGCCGTCGTTCGATCCGGTCAAGTCGCGGCCGGAGATACCGACCGACCCGGAGCCGCGCAAGCCGGGCGACCCTAAAGCGGAACCCGGCGTTCCGCAGCCGAAGGCGCCGGGCGTCGATCCGAAGAACCCGGAGCCGAACCCCGAGCCGCTGAAGCGGATCATCGTTCGATCCGGCGACATGGAGTTCGAGATCGAGTCGTTCGACTCCGCGACCGCGGCCGTCACCAAACTCGTCCTCGGCATCAAGGGCGCGTTCGTCGCCACGGTCAACAGCGACAAACTGACCAACGGCAAGGTGAAAGGCGCGATCACCGTTCGCGTTCCGCCGGACCAGCTCGACGGGCTAGTGCTCGACCTGCGCCGCGAACTCGGCAAGGGCGGCGAACTGAAGGGCGTGAAGCTCACCAGCCAGGACGTGACGAAGTTGTACACCGACCTCGAAGCGCGGGCGCGGGCCGCACGCACGATGGAAACGCGCCTCCTTCAGATCATCAAGGAAGGCAAGGGCGAGATCGAACAGTTGCTCAAAGCTGAAAAGGAAGTCGGCGTGTGGCGCACGAAGGTCGAGGAACTTGAAGGCGAAATCCGCTACTACGCGAACCTCGCCGCGTTCAGCACGCTGACCATCAGCCTGACCGAGAAGGAGATTCGCGCCGCGGCGGCGATCACCGAGCGCGAGCGAGTGCAAGCCGGCGTTGAAGTCGAAGACGTGGACAAGGCGTACCAGCAGGTACTCGCCGCGGTCGTGGAGGCGAAGGGCCGGATCACGAAGTCGGAACTGAAGCAACTGTCGGCCGGGCAATTCAACGCGACGTTCAACTTCGAGGTCAGCGCCGAGTCCGGTGGTCCGATCCGCGACCGGCTGCGCATGTTGGGCCGCGTCGCCCGGCTGGAGATCGACCGCACCGTACAGACGGAGGGCGGCACGCTCCCGAGCGACGTGAAGACGACACGCGGCGACACGGTCTTCCTGGTCCAGCTCTACAACCTCGCCAACATCAGCCCGCGGGAAACGGCCGCGGTCCAGGTCGCCGTGGCCGACGTGCCGCTCGCGTATCAGGCACTGCGCGACGCGGTCGCCAAAACGACCGGCCGCGTGCTGGTCGCCCAACTGAACGAGCAGGACCGCCAGAATATCACCGCGCAGTTCGACTTCGAGGTGAAGCGGACGGACGAAGCCGCTGTGCGCGCGGCACTCGACGCGGCCGGGACTGCCCTCTCGCGGCAGATCGCCCGCGCCGCCGAGAGCGACAGCGTGACCGACTCGAAGGTCATGTACAAGGTGACGCTCCTCTCCGTGAATCGGCTCAAGCCGCGCGAGACGGCCACGCTGCAAATCGCCGTGACCGACGTGCCGAATGCCTACCAGACGATTCGAGACGCCGTGAGTAAGGCGACCGGCCGCGTGCTGGTCGCGCAACTGAACGAACAGGACCGGCAGAACATCTCCGCCGAACTCGAGTTCGAGGTGAAGCGGACGGACGAGGGCGCCGTGCGGGCGGCACTCGACGCGGCCGGCGATGTCCTGTCGCGGCAGGTGGGCCGCGCCGCGGAGACCGACGGCGCGACCGACTCGAAGGTGCTGTACAAGGTGGCGCTGGTGTCCGCGAGCCGGTTGAATCCCCGCGAGACGACGACGCTGTCCGTCGAGGTTACGGACGTGGACGGGACCGCGACGCGGTTCGCGACCCAGGTAGCCGAAGCGAAGGGCCGCCAGGTGGACGCGAAGCTCGACCGCGACGCCGGCGGCCGGGCGACGGCGAAGCTCGTGTTCGAGGTGCCGCTGGCGGCGGCGCCGGAACTGGTGCAACAGTTCAAAGCCGTCGGCACGGTGCGCGTGTCGCAGTCGATCCACAACCCGCAGGCGACCGAGGGCCGGTACGCGACGGCCCGCATCCACGTCACGCTGACGAACGTCGAGGCCATCGTGCCGGAGGGCAATGGGCTGTGGTCGAAGGTGCGCCACGGGCTGTCGCTCAGCGCTTCGGTGCTGCTCACGTCGGTGACGTGGGTGGTGTTCGGGCTGTGCGTGATTCTGCCGTGGGCGGTGATCGGCTTCGGCGGCTACCGCGTCGTGCGCCGCTTCGTGCAACCGGCCGCGGCGCCCGCGCTCGCTCCCGCCGTGCCGCCGGTGTGAGTCCCGCCGTTGGCACCCGTCAAACGCGACCACGACGCAACCCCGCGTCGCGGTCATCTCCTTCTGCTGGAACATCCACTCGCGCAAGTCGGGGCCGATAGACTGATGGCGCGGCGACCGCCTTGCGCCCTTCCCCCGATGCACCGAACACGGCATGAACCCAACAGCCACCGCGGGCTTGACCTCGGCGGAAGTCGCGGAGCGAACGCTCAAGGGACAGGTCAACCGCACGCGGTCGTCGGCGCGCGCGGACTACGCCGCCATCGCGTCGCGACACCTGTTCACGCTGTTCAACCTCATCGTGGTGCCGGCTGCCGCCGCCCTCTTCTACCACAACGAGTGGCAAGCCGGCATCTCCGTCACCGGGACGGCGCTCGTCAATACGCTCATCGGCCTCTTTCAGGAAGTGCGCGCGAAGCGCCAACTCGACCGCCTCGCCATCATGAACGCGAACACCGTCCGAGTTGTTCGCGACGGCCTTGTGCGCGAGATACCCGCGACCGATGTCGTCCTCGGCGACTGCATCCTCTTGCGTTCGGGCGACACCGTCGTCGCCGACGGTATCACTCTTGAGGCGCAGTACCTCGAAATGGACGAGGCGCTGCTGACGGGGGAGTCCGACTCCGTGCGCCGGCAGCCGGGCGACCGGCTCCTCTCCGGCAGCGTGTGCGTGACGGGCGAAGGCTGCTACCGCGCCGATAAGGTCGGGGCGCAGGCGTTCGCGCAGAGCGTCTCGTCCGACGCGCGCCGCTACAGTTACACCGCCAGCCCGATGACGCACGCGCTCAACAGCATCATCACCGTGCTGAGTGTGACCGCGCTCGTCCTGTGCGGCCTCTACTTCGCGCTGTACTACTTCGGGCACGTCGGGACCGACCGGTTCGTGCTGATGATCGCGGCCACGATCACGTCGATGATCCCGCAGGGGCTGGTGCTGACCGCGACCGTGTCGTTCACCGTCGGCGCGGTCGTCATCGGGCGGAGGGGCGCTCTCGTCCAGAGGCTCAACGCGGTCGAAGCGATGGCCGCCGTCGATGTCATCTGCACCGACAAGACGGGCACACTCACCACGAACCGGCTGCGGCTCGAACACCTTCACGCGCTCGCCGACGTTGTGCCGGAAGCCGAGGTGCGCCGCCGGCTGGCGCTGTTCGCGAACGCGAGCGTCGATTCGCAGAACAAGAACATCCAGGCGTTGCGGGTCGCGCTCGGCACAGCGGCTTCGGAGGTGCTGGATCAGATTCCGTTCAAGGCGCGGAACCGGTTCAGCGCCGTCCGGCTGCGCGACGGCGGCACAGAGCGCGTCTTCGTGTTCGGCGCGCCCGAGGCGGTGATACCGGGTGTCGCCACCTGGGACGACGAACTGCGGCGCCTCCGCGCGTCGGGAGTGCGGGTGCTGTCGTTCGCCGAGGTGCCGGCGGAACACGTCGCGCGGATGAAGTTCGAGCCGGACACGCTGCCCGGTCCGCTCCGCTGTCTCGCGCTGATCGGGCTGGCCGACGAACTGCGCCCCGAAGCCGCGGCCGTGCTTCAGGCGCTGTCGGCGCAAGGCATCGCGTTCAAGGTCATCTCCGGCGACAACCCCGAAACGGTACGCGGCACGGTCGCCCACCTGAACCTGCCGATGTCATCCGAGCCAGTCGTCACCGGCGACGACCTCGTAAAAGCGGAAGACCGCACCGCGTTCGCGGAGGCGCACAGCGTCTTCGGCCGCGTGGAGCCGCAGCAGAAAGTCGAGATCGTCGAGGCGCTCCAGAAGGGCGGGCACCACGTCGCGATGATCGGCGACGGCGTGAACGACGTGCTGCCGATCAAGCGCGCCGACCTCGGCATCGCGATGGGTGAGGGCAGTCAAGCCGCCAAAACGGTGTCGAGCGTGGTGCTGGAGAACAACGACTTCGCGATGCTGCCGGAGACGATCGAAGAGGGGCGGACGATTGTCCGCAACCTGCGCCGCGCCGCGAAGCTGTTCCTCGTCAAGAACGTGTACTCGCTCATCCTGATCCTCGTCTACGTGGTCGGCGTGGGCGAGCTGCCGTTCCCGTACCTGCCGCAGCAGGTCAGCCTGCTGAACTGGATGGTGGTCGGCATTCCCGCTCTGCTGATCGCGCTGACGCGCGAGCGGTCGAAGGTCGTCACGCGCACGCCGTTCCTGCGCGACGTGGGCGGGTTCGCGCTGCGCACCGGCGTCGTCTTCGCGGTCGCGGGCGTGGTGCTGCTCGGTCTGTCGAAGCACCTCTGGGGCAACGACGAGACGACACAGCGGACGATGCTGCTGACGATGCTGGTGCTGCTCGGCATCACCGTGTTGCAGCGCGTACTCACCGCGGGCAGCGCCGAACCGCTGGCCGCCGACGGCCGGCTCCGCTGGCTCTCGCTGATCGTGATCCCGGCGTACCTGATCGCGATGTACTGGCCGTTCTCCGCGCGCTTCTTCCACCTGACGATGCTGAACCCGGTGCAGTGGCTGGAGGTGCTGGCGGTCGTTCTCCCCACCTACGCGGTCTCGCTGTTGACCGACCGACTCGCTGGCGCCGCGCGCCCCGCTTCGCAACCATCTTGAGTGGCATTGAGAGCGGGCACCGTTGGCCTTGACCAACTCACCCCACCCACGGCACAGTGCGCCCTTCGCGCCCGCTCCCCGCGACCGTTGTCGCCGGGAGCGCGGCAGGAGGGACCGAGCCTTGCAGAACACGACCGAAGACGCAGTCACGGACGGGTGGGGCGTGGTGTACGCGGGGCTGGCCTTCGGCTTGCTCGTCTTCGCGGTGGTCCGTCACTTCGGCACGCTGTAGCCGCGCCGCTCACTTGTGGTCGCGGCTCCGGCGGACACACCATACCGTCTGTAATGAGAGGAAGGTGCAGTCGGGGCCGCCGCGTGGTATCATTCTCCTTACCTCGCGACCCCACCGGAACCGGCACATGACCGCTCGCCGTTGCCTGCTCGTCCCGGCACTGCTCGTTCTGCTCGCTTCGCCCATCGGTGCGGCCGATGTCATTAGCCCCGCGAACGAGCGCTACGCGAAGGGCGGGGACGAGACGCCGAGTTTCCAGCGGCACGTGCTTCCGCTCATGGGCCGGTTGGGGTGCAACGGCCGCGCCTGTCACGGCTCGTTCCAGGGGCAGGGCGGCTTCCGGCTCTCGCTCTTCGGTTACGACTTCAAAGCCGATCACGACGCCATCGCCGGCGGCACCGAACCGCGCGCGAGCGTCAAGACCCCAACGGATAGTCTCATCCTCCGCAAGCCGACGCTGACCGACCCGCACAAGGGCGGCAAGCGGATGCCCGTCGGCGGCTGGGAGTACAACCTCCTCCTGAGTTGGGTGAAAGCCGGCGCGACCGGCGCGAAGGAAAAAGACCCCGCCTTCGCCACGCTGGAGATCGAACCCAAAGAGATTGTCTTCGACAAGCCGGGCGCGGTCGCGAAACTGCGCGTCATCGCGAAGTGGGCCGACGGCACGCGCGAGGACGTGACCCCGCTGTGCCGGTTCCGCTCCAACGACGAGTCGGTTGCTACCGTGGGCGCGTCGGGCGAAGTCACCGCGCTCGGCAAGGGCGATACCGCGATCGTCGCCTTCTACGACAACGGCATCGCGCCCGTCGCCGTGCTGCTCCCCGTCTCCGACAAGACCGGTGCGAAGTATCCCGCCGTTCCCACTCCCACGAAAGTCGATGAACTCGTCGTCGCGAAGCTGAAGAAGCTCGGCGTCGTGCCGTCGGAACTCTGCACCGACGCGGAGTTCCTGCGCCGCGTGTCGCTCGATCTCACCGGCACACCGCCCGCACCGGAGGAAGTCACACAGTTCCTCGCGGACACCGCCAAAGACAAGCGCGACAAGAAGATCGAGGAGTTGCTGAACCGGCCCGGTTACGCGGCGTGGTGGGCGACGAAGATTTCCGACTTCACCGGGAACAGCGAGCGCAGCGGTCCACTCGGCGGCGAGCAAGGCCTGAACCGCGCGAAGGCCGGTCAGTGGTACGACTGGGTTCACAAGCGCGTCGCGGACAACGAGCCTTACGACAAACTGGTGGCGGGGATTGCGCTCGCGGTCGGCCGCAAGCCCGAGCAGAGTTTCAAGGACTACTCCGAGGAGATGAGCAGCTACTTCCGCAAGGACAACCCCGCGGACTTCACCGCGCGCCCGACGATGCCGTACTTCTGGACGCGCCGCGGCCTGGGCAAACCGGAAGAGCAAGCCCTCTCGTTCGCGCACGCGTTCCTTGGCGTCAGCCTCCAGTGCGCGCAGTGCCACAAGCACCCCTACGACCAGTGGACGAAACAAGACTTCGACCAGTTCACCGCGTTCTTCGGCGGCATCCGCTACGGGGCCGGCAACCGCGCCGAAACGGTCGCGATGAAGAAGGACACCGCGCTCGAAAAACTCGACGAGGACTCCGGCAACTACAAGCGGATCTTCGCGGACCTGCTCGCCGGCGGAAAGGTGCTGCCGTTCAAGGAACTGCACGTGCCGCAGAACCTGAAGCCGAAGCCCGGTGCGAAACCGGGCGTGCGCGTCGGCAGTCGCGTCATCACGCCCAAACTGCTCGGCGGCGAGGAGGTGGTGAACGCGAACTACACCGACCCGCGACAGCCGATCGTGGAGTGGATGCGCGAGGCGGAGAACCCGTACTTCGCGCGGGCGTTCGTAAATAGAGTTTGGGCGAACTACTTCGGGGCCGGATTCATCGAACCGGCGGACGACCTGAACCTCGCGAACCCGGCGACCAACCCGGAGTTGCTCGACTACCTCGCGGACGGCTTCGTCGCGAGCAAGTTCGACATGAAGTGGCTGCACCGCATCATCGTGAGCAGCCACGCGTACCAGCGCAGTTGGAAGTCGAACGACACGAACAAGCACGACGAGAAGAATCACAGCCGCGCCGTGCTGCGGCGGCTTCCGGCGGAAGTGGTCGTTGACGCGATTGCGCTGGCGACCGCGTCCGACGACGAGCGGAAGAAGCTGAGCGCCGACCCCGCCGGGCTTCGCGCGACCGGCCGTTCGAGCGGGTTCGCGGGCGTTCGCGGCGACGGCTACGCGTCGAACCTGTTCGGCAAGCCGGTGCGCGCGACGAACTGCGACTGCGAGCGCTCGAACGAACCGGCCGTGCTTCAAACGGTGTACCTGCGCAACGACCCCGAAGTGCTGACGATGCTCGATCGCCCTTCGGGTTGGCTGAAGCAAGTGGCGAAGACCAAGACGAAGGACGCCGACGAGTTGGTGAAGCAAGCGTACCTTCGCGTGCTGAACCGCTTGCCGGACGAGCGCGAAACCGGCATCGCCAAGAAGTACCTGACCGACGCGAAGGACACGCCGAGCGGCCTGAGAGACTTGCTGTGGGCGCTGCTCAACACGAAAGAGTTCATCGTGAACCGGTAGCGCTTCCTCCGTGGAGCGCGGGCGTCCCGCCCGCTGCTTCGCGGTTCGGATGGCGTCGCGGTCGTTCGTACAGCATCAAACACGCGAAGCAGCGGGCGGGACGCCCGCGCTCCACAGAGGGAACCATGAACCACTTCTGCGACGGGATCACGCGGCGCGACTTCGTTCGCGCCGGGGCGCTTGGCTCCCTCGGCTTCGCGACCGCGCTGCGCCAGGCGCACGCCGGTGATGCAAAACCCGCGCGCGCCACGAACGCCATCTTCGTCTACCTCGGCGGCGGGCCGTCGCACATCGACACGTTCGACCCGAAGCCGGACGCGCCCGCGGAGATTCGCGGTGAATTCAAGCCGATCGCGACGAACGTCAACGGCGTTCAGATTTGCGAACACCTGCCCAAGCTCGCGAAGCTCGCGGACACTTACGCCATCGTGCGCGGCGTTTCGCACACGCTCGCGGGGCACGAACTCGGCACCGAGTACCTCAACGCCGGCAACCGTCCGATCCCGTCGCTCACGTATCCGGGTCTCGGCGCGGTCGTCAGCAAAGAAGTGGCGGGCGACAAGGAACTGCCGCACTTCGTCGCCATTCCGACCACGCCGCAGAAGGCCGGCTACCTCGGCGTGCGGTACGCGCCCCTTCAAACGAACGACGTGCCGAAGCCGGGCATCGTGTTCTCGGTTCGCGGCATCTCGCTCGGTAACGGGTTGACCGTCGAGCAGTTCGAGAAGCGCCAGAAGCTGCTCACGGAACTCGACACCACGTTCGCGGGCGCCGAAGCCGACAGCAAGTTGATCGACGGCATGGACAAGTTTTCGCAGCAGGCGTTCGACATGATACGCTCCGCGAAGGCGCGCGATGCGTTCGACGTGGCGAAGGAGAAAGCGGAGGTGGCAAAGCCGTTTGGCGAAGGCCGCTTCGGGATGGGATGCCTGCTCGCGCTGCGGCTGGTCGCGGCCGGCGTGCGGTTCGTCACGGTCGGCTTTAGCGGCTGGGACACGCACGGCGGCAACTTCAAGGCGCTGCAAACCAACCTGCTGCCGCAACTCGACACGGGCGTTTCCGCGCTGCTCGCGGGACTGAAGGAACGCGGCCTGCTTGACACGACGACGGTGTTCGTGGTGGGCGAGTTCGGGCGCACGCCGAAGATCAACGACAAGGCCGGTCGCGACCACTGGCCGCGCGCGATGACGGCGCTCATGGCCGGCGGCGGCATCAAGGGCGGGCAGGTGGTCGGCGCGAGCGACGACAAGGGCATGGGGCCGGCGGGCGCCGGGTTCACGCCGGACCAACTGGCCGCGTCGTTCTACTCCACGCTCGGCATCGACCACACGAAGGAGTACAAGACCGCGACCGGCCGCCCGGTGATGATCGCCCGCGAAGGCTCGGTCATCCGCGGGCTGTTTGGGTGATGAGTTCTTGAGAGTGGTCCGCGAGCGGTGCGATGCATAAGTTGTCGTGACGGAGCATCCGCGTTGCTTGTCCACGCATAAAGCACCGCTCACGGAGTGAGCGGACCACCCTAAGACCGGAGCATTTCAGGGGAGAACACATGCCGGAGCCGGGCGAGGGCGAGGTGAGGCGCGAGAGCGGACGGCGGGTGTCCCGCCGCGCCGACCTCGGTAAAGTGCTCGACGAGGTACTCGGGGCCGGGGCCGCGCCCGCGAGCGCCGCCGCCAAGACGCTCAGCAACTCCGTCGGCATGGCGTTCGTCCTCGTCCCCGCGGGGAAGTTCCTCATGGGTTCGCCGCCCGACGAGGTCGGGCATCGCGCGAACGAAGGACCGGTTCACGAAGTCGTTGTTGGGAATGCCTTCTACCTCGGCGTGCATCTGGTCACGCAGGCCGTATACCTCGCGGTGACGGGGAAGAACCCGGCGCGGTTCAGCGCGGCCGACGGCGGCGGGCCGGAACATCCCGTCGAATCGGTATCCTGGGACGACGCCGTCGCGTTCGGCAAGCGGCTGAGTGAACGCCCGGAGGAGCGCCTTGCGGGTCGCAGTTACCGGTTGCCGACCGAAGCGGAGTGGGAGTACGCGGCGCGCGCCGGAACCGACGCCCCGTTCGCGTTCGGCGGCACCTTCGCGGCGTCGCACGGCAACTTCGACGCCGCGTATCCTTACGGAGAGGGCGAACCGGGCGCGAGCGCCGGCCGAACGACGCCGGCGCCCCATTATCCGGCGACCGCGTGGGGCTGCACGACGCGCACGGCAACGTCTGGGAATGGTGTGCCGACTGGTACGCCGAGGCGTACTATTCGACACTGCCGCTGCGCGACCCGCCGGGGCCGACCGACGGCCGGTTCCGCGTGCTGCGCGGCGGGAGTTGGCGCAACCACGCGACCGCGTGCCGGGCCGCGTACCGCAACGCACTCGCCCCGCACCAGCGCGATTCGGCCACCGGGTTCCGTGTCGTCCTCGTCACCCCCGCGTGATCCCCCGCCGCGTCCCAGGGTGGCGCCCGCGCGTCCCCATAGGCATCAAGTTAAGGAGACGCTGGCCTATGAAAAACGGGAAGTCCTTCCCACAATCG
>CANLGS010000061.1 GCA_947490035.1 Gemmataceae bacterium | reverse complement strand
GGAGGGTCGCCCAGAGGACGGGCAGGTCGCCCACGACCTCCACTCGCAGCAACCGGGGTTTGGTGTCAGTCATCCCGACAAACTACCCACAAACACCATTCCCGATAACCACCCAAAACACGAGCGAACCGTAAGTTGTAGGTGCCGCTTGCCGAGCGGCACGACTGCCCAACTGGTTTCGTTTGGCGAACGTCCGCCTCGCTCACCCGCCTCGCGTCGCCGCCCGCCTCGGCTCGCGGCACCTACCAGTGAGATTCCAGTTCCTTGAACGCCGCCGGGAGATAGTCGAGTACGTCGGTCGCGGTCAGCGCCGTCTGGCCCAGCACCGCGGCGCCGAGGTCGCCGGCGCGACCGTGAACCCACGCGCCCAGCACGGCCGCGTCGAACGCGCCCAGCCCCTGACCGACCAGCGCCGCGATCACGCCCGTGAGCACGTCGCCGCTGCCGCCGGTCGCCATACCGGGGTTGCCGGTGGTGTTGAAGGACAGTTGCACGCCGTCGGTCACGACCGTGGTCGAACCTTTCAAGAGCAGCACGCCGCCGAAGCGCTTTGCGAACGCGACCGCCTGTTCTTCGCGCTCGCCGTCGGTCCTGGGCGCGGGGTTGCCCGTCAGTCGCGCGAACTCGCCGGGGTGCGGGGTCATCACGAACGTCGAGGTCGGACTTCCGAACTCGTGGCGGAACGGCGACACCGCGAACAGCCCGTCGGCGTCGAGTACCACCGTGGCGCCGGTCGCCCGCGCGAACACGTCGCGCACGAACGCGCCGGTGGCGTCGTCGCGCCCCAATCCCGGTCCGACCGCGAGTACATCGGCGCCGCGAGCCAACTCAACGACTTCGGCCGCGCCGCCGCCGCCGGTGCGGAAGCCGAACGTGGTGTAGCCGGGGTACGCGGCCGCCACGACCGCCTGCACGTCGATTGGTGTCGCGACCTGCACGACGCCGGCGCCGCCGCGGAGCGCGGCGCGGCCGCACAGCACCGCGGCGCCGCTCATCCCGCGACTCCCGGCGACCGCCAGCACCTTCCCGTAAGTCCCCTTGTGGCCGCCGCGGGCGCGCCGCGGCAGCCGGGGTAACTCGCGAACCGTGGTCGTACTCATCGCCGCCCTCCGCACTCCCGACGGTTATACCGCTCCGGGGCGCGCGCGGACATTGGCTGACCTTTCTCCCGACGAGAGGTTACGTTAGAACAAGGGTAACCGAGGAGGAAGTTGAATGGCCACATCGACCGCGACCCGCCCGCACTTCAAAGCGGAGGCCGCGCTTCACACACTCCACGCGCTCACCGGCGACGAGTACGACGAGATGGTGCGCGACGGCGCACTCGGCGAAGAAGACAAGGTCGAACTCCTCGAAGGCTACGTGGTGTTCAAAATGGCCATCAACCCGCCGCACGACAACGCCGTCGCCGTCCTGATCGAGGTACTCGTGCGTATGAACCTGCCCGGCTGGATGGTTCGCAGCCAGGGGACAGCGAAGCTGACGGAGAGCCGACCGGAGCCGGATGTCGCGCTGGCACGCGGCGACCGGCGCACGTTCGCCAACCGGCACCCCGAACCGGCCGACTTCGGCCTCGTCGTCGAGGTGTCCGAGCCGTCGCTGGCGCGCGACGAACAGGACAAGACGCGCATCTACGCGCGCGACCTGATCCCGGTTTACTGGGTGGTGAATCTGGTTGACCGGCGCGTCGAAGTGTTCACCGACCCGACCGGCCCGGACCCGGCCGCGGGGTCGCCCGGCGGCGACGAACCGCACTACCGCGCCCGCCAGGACTACCCGGCCGGGACCGCCGTGCCCGTCGTCCTCGACGGCACCACCGTCGGCACGGTCGCGGTGGACGAACTGCTGCCGTAGCCGTCACGCGTACTTCTGGAACTCGGCCTTGAAGCGCGCCGCCAACTCCTTCGCCTTCGCGTCGTATGCGGCCTTGTCGGGCCACGCGTCGCGCGGGCGCAGCACGCTGTCCGGCACGCCGGGGCACGTCGCGGGGACCGCCAGCCCGAACACCGGGTCCGGCGCGAACGGCACGTCCTTCAACTGACCCGTCAGCGCGGCGCGCAACAGCGCGCGCGTGTGCGGTAGACTCATCCGCATTCCCGAGCCGAACGGCCCGCCCGTCCAGCCTGTGTTGACCAGCCACACCGGGGCGCCGTGGCGCTCCAGCTTCTCCTTGAGCATTGCGGCGTAGCGCTTGGGCGGCAGCGGCAGGAACGGCTTGGCGAAGCACGTGCTGAACTCCGGCACCGGTTCCGTGACGCCGACCTCCGTGCCGGGAATCTTCGCGGTGTAGCCGCAGAGGAAGTATTCGACCGCCTGATCGGGCGTGAGCCGCGCCAGCGGCGGCAGCACGCCGAACGCGTCGCACGTCAGGAAGAACACGTTCTTCGGATGCCCGCCGACGCCGGACAGCTCGCAGCCCGGAATGTACTCGACCGGGTACGCGGCCCGCGTGTTCTCGGTGTACTGCTTGCTGTCGAAGTCCGGCTTGCGCGACAGCGGATCGACCGGCACGTTCTCCAGCACGCAGCCGAACCGGATCGCGTTCCAAATCTGAGGTTCGCCGGCCGGCGAGAGCTTGATCGTCTTCGCGTAGCACCCGCCTTCGATGTTGAAGACGCCGGTGTCGCCCCAGCCGTGTTCGTCGTCGCCGATCAGCCGGCGCTCGGTGTCCGCGCTCAGGGTCGTCTTGCCGGTGCCGGATAGCCCGAAGAATAGCGCCACGTCGTTACCCGCGCCGACGTTCGCGGAGCAGTGCATCGGCAGCACGCCGGACTGCGGGAGCAAGTAGTTCATCACCGTGAACACCGACTTCTTGATCTCGCCCGCGTAGTGCGTGCCGCACGCGACCACCAGCTTCTGCCCGAAGCAGATCGCGAGGCAGGTTTCGCTTTTGGTGCCGTCGCGGGCCGGGTCCGCGTGGAAGTCGCACGCGTGAAGAATCGTCCACTCGGGACTGAAGCCCTTCAGTTGCTCCGGCGTGGGGCGCAGGAACAGACAGCGGGCGAACAGCGAGTGCCACGCCTTCTCGGTGACGACGCGAATGGGCAACCGGTGTTGCGTGCCCGCGCCCGCGAACCCGTCGAAGACGAACAGTTCGCGGTTCTGGAGGTACGCCCGCACGAGGTCGCGCAGCCGCGCGAACGTCTCCGGCGTCATCGGCTGATTGGAAGTCCAGTCGATCTGATCGGCGACGAGCGGTTCGCGAACGGTGAACTTGTCTTTGGGGGACCGCCCCGTGCGCTTCCCGGTGTACGCGACGACCGCGCCGAGGTCGGTGAGCAGCGCCTCTTCGCGCCTGACCGCGTGTTCGGTGAGTGCGGCGGGCGACAGGTTGGCCCACACGCGGCCGGGGTGCCCGATGCCGAGCGCTGAAGGATCGAAGGCGCGTGATGCGTCGAGAGCGGAATCGACGGGAGACATGGCGGCCCTCCGCGCCCCCGCGGGTCGCCGGGGCAAGGGGCCATTATAGCCGAACGCGGGAATCGGCGAACCCGTCACGGTGCGGGAGGCGGGTCCATCCAGTTCTCGAACCGCAGGTTGGGGATTTGCTCGAAGTCCCGCCGGTTCGCGGTGAGCAGCAGTGCGTTGTTGGCGAGCGCGATGGCCGCGATTTTCTTGTCCATCGCGCCAATGTGAATGCGCCCGAACGTCTCGAAGATCGCGACCGCCGCTTCGTCGAACGGAATAATGTTGTTATTTGCGAAGAAGTCAAACGGCGCGGCCAGTTCGCGGTACGGTCCGACCTGACGGATCGGCTGTCGCTCTTTGGCAATCGCGGCCATCCAACCGCGCATCTGCTCTTCGACTGTCACCACTGGGATACATACCTCTTCCCCGGTGGCCCCCGTGAGCCGAGCGACGAGGTGGTCGCGCCGCGCGGTATGCGCCATGCGCCATGCGCCATGCGCAAGACGGTCACGTGATTGGTGTCGAGGAGAATCACTCCAGAGGCTCCTGCTGTGCCGCACGGCGATCTGCCTCACGCGCGGCTTCGATCTCAGCCTGCATCAAGAGCGCGAATTCGTTGTCGATTGAGTTCCCGATCCCCCGACGCCAGTCCTTCTTGCGCGGTTGCACAGCGGCTTGTTCCGCGAATTGCTTCTCCAACGCTTCGAGGCGCTTCGCCAATTCCGCGAGTGTCGGTTCCGCCATGTGCATTCCTCCACCGGTGACTCACCGTATCGTAACGCGCGCCGTACACACGCGGAAGCGATCACAGCGCGGAACAGATTATTCAACGACGTGCGGTTCGTCCGCGTCACCCCGGCACGCGGCTTCCCGTTCCGCTTCACGAGCAGCGGCGATCTCAGCATGTACCTGTTGCACCAACTCGATGTCTTCGCACGGGAGCGGCGAGTTCAAAAACGCCATCAACCGTGCGTGCGGCGAACTCCGTTCGGCGAGTTGCTGTTCCACCACCGCGATACGCTTTTCCAGCGCCGCGAGGGCTTCCAGTGTCACTTCCGCCATGTGTATTCCTCCGCGTGTGAACTTCACGATACCACACGCGACATGCACGCCAAAGTTGAAACGAACCCGCCCGTGGCTCTCCACGCGCGGGTTCGTTTCGCGTCGGGCATCTCACCCCACCGGTTCCGGGTTGGTCGCGGTGATGGCTAGCGCGTCGTGGCCGTTGTCGTAGTCCACCGCGACCGCGCCGCCGTCGGCGATCTCGCCCTTCAACAGCATCCGCGCCAGCGGCGTCTCGATCTCCTTCTGGATCGTCCGCTTCAGAGGGCGCGCGCCGTATGCGGGGTCGTAGCCCACGCGCACCACCCACGCCTTCGCTGGGTCCGTAAGGGAGAGCGTGATTTTGCGTTCCGCGAGCCGCTTGCGCAGGTTGCTCAGTTGGATCTCCACGATCTTCGTCAGGTCGGCTTCGGTCAGCGCGTGGAACACGATGATGTCGTCCACGCGGTTCAGGAACTCCGGACGGAACGCCTTGCGCAACTCGTCCAGCACCGCGCTCTTGATGCGGTCGTACACCTCGCCGATGTGCGAACCCTTGTACTGCAAAATGCGCTGGCTGCCGACGTTCGAGGTCATCACGACGATGGTATTCTTGAAGTCCACCGTGCGGCCTTGCCCGTCCGTCAACCGGCCGTCGTCGAGCACTTGCAACAGCGTGTTGAAGACATCCGGGTGCGCCTTCTCGATCTCGTCGAACAGCACCACGCTGTACGGCCGGCGGCGGACCGCTTCGGTGAGTTGCCCGCCCTCTTCGTACCCGACGTACCCCGGCGGCGCGCCGACCAACCGCGACACCGTGTGCTTCTCCTGGTACTCCGACATGTCGATGCGGATCATCGCCTTGTCGTCGTCGAAGAGGAACTCCGCGAGCGCGCGGGCCAGTTCGGTTTTGCCGACGCCCGTTGGCCCCAAGAAGATGAACGAGCCGATGGGCCGGTTCGGGTCTTTGAGGCCGCTACGCGCGCGAACTACCGCTTCGCCCACCGCGGTCACGGCTTCGTTCTGGCCGATCACGCGCTTGTGCAATTCGTCTTCGAGGGTCAGCAACTTCTGCTTCTCGCCCTCCATCAACCGCGACACCGGGACGCCGGTCCACCGGCTCACCACGGCGGCAATCTCCTCCTCGCCGACTTCCTCCTTGATGAGCTTGTTTGCCTTGTCGCGCGACGAGTGCGCCTCCGCTGCCGCGAGCTTCTTTTCGAGGTCCGGGAGCTTGCCGTACTTCAATTCCGCGGCGCGGCTCAGGTCGGAAGCTCTTTCCGCGCGTTCGATGTCGCCCTTCGTTTGTTCGAGCTGCTCGCGGACCGCCTGCACTTGCTGAACGGCCTGCTTCTCGGCCTGCCAGCGGGCGCGCATCGCGTCCGCGTCGGCCTTGAGGTTACCGAGTTCGTGCTCCAGCTTTTCGAGCCGGTCCTTCGACGCGCGATCCGTCTCCTTCTTCAGGGCTTGTTTCTCGATCTCAAGTTGCATCACGCGCCGGCTGAGTTCGTCCAACTCCGTCGGCATCGAGTCGATTTCGGTGCGCAACTTCGCCGCCGCTTCGTCCATCAGGTCGATGGCCTTGTCCGGCAGAAACCGGTCGCTGATGTAGCGGTTCGACAGCGCTGCGGCCGACACGAGCGCCGCGTCCTTGATGCGCACCCCGTGGTGGACCTCGTAGCGTTCCTTTAGCCCGCGCAGGATGCTGATGGTGTCTTCGACGGACGGTTCGCCGACGAGCACCGGCTGGAAGCGGCGTTCGAGCGCCGCGTCCTTCTCGACGTGCTTGCGGTATTCGTCGAGCGTGGTCGCGCCGATGCAGTGCAGTTCGCCGCGAGCCAGCAGCGGCTTGAGCAGGTTGCCCGCGTCCATCGCGCCTTCGGCCTTCCCGGCCCCGACGATGGTGTGCATCTCGTCGATGAACAGGACGATGCGCCCTTCGCTCGACGTGACCTCTTTCAGCACCGCCTTCAGGCGTTCCTCGAACTCGCCGCGATACTTCGCCCCCGCGATGAGGGCGCCCATGTCGAGCGCGACGATCATCTTGTCCTTCAAGCCTTCGGGCACGTCGCCGCGAACGATCCGCTGCGCGAGTCCTTCGACCACAGCGGTCTTGCCGACGCCGGGTTCGCCGATCAGCACGGGGTTGTTCTTGGTGCGGCGCGACAGCACCTGCGTCACACGGCGAATCTCCTCGTCGCGGCCGATGACCGGGTCGAGCTTGCCGCGCTGCGCGAGTTGCGTCAGGTCGCGGCCGTACTTCTCCAGCGCCTGATAGGTCTCTTCGGGGTTCTGCGAAGTGACGCGCTGACTACCGCGAACCTCGCGAAGCGCCGTCAGGAGGCGGTCGCGGGTGAGGCCGAACTCGCGCAGCGTCTTGCCCGCGGTGCCGGCGTCGTCGGTCGCGGCGAGCAGCAAGTGTTCGACCGAGACATACTCGTCTTTCAACTTCTTCGCCTCGGATTCGGCGGCGTCGATGAGCTTGACGAGCCGCTGCGCGAGCCGCGGTTCGGAGTTGCCGCCGGTCACCTTCGGCTGCTTCTCCAGCGCGCGCTGGAGCGCAATCGTGACGGCGTCGGCCGACACGCCGGCCTTCGCCAGGACCGCGGGCGTCAGCCCTTTCTCTTGGTCGAGCAACGCCAACAGCGCGTGTTCCGCGTCAATCTGCTGGTGATTGAATCGGGCCGCGAGCTTCTGCGCCCCGGCGAGCGCCTCGCGCGCCTTCTCGGTGAACTGGTTCAGGTCCATGTGGGTGTTCCTCGTGCGCCTCCGGGATGTGTGGAGGTGGGCGTTGCACCGTTAGATGAGCGTGGGGCGAATTGGGTTCTCACTCCGAGCCGCTAGCGGCTTCGCAACTTGCGAAGCCGCGAGCGGCTAACTTTGCCGTCGCGCCAATTCTTCGCGCAAGTTCGCCCGCGCCCGCGGTTCACCTTCCTCGAACATGAGTTGCGCGTGGTACAGCCGCGGGGCCGCGAGGAATCGCGCCAGCACCGCGGCGCGCCCGGCGAGGTACTCCGCCTCCGGCACCCACGCGTACTCCTTGCGGATGTCGCTCGCGTAGCGTGCGTAGCGTTCCTCCGACGCGCCCAGAATGGCGAGGTCGGCGTCGAGCAGCACGCGCGTGTCGTGGTCGGCCGGCGCTTCGGCCGCGTGCGCAGTCGCCCAGATCATCCGCACGATGCGGTCGATGGCGGAAGCCGGCACGCCGATCGGCCCCAAGAGATCGACCGCGAGTTCGCCGCTGCGGTGTTCGTTGTCCTTCGCGCGCGAGTCGTACACCGCGTCGTGAAACCACACCGCCAGTTGAAGCGCGTTCGGGTCTTCGACGGTCGCGGACAGCCGCTCGACCACGCGGAACACCTCGCCGAGGTGTTCGAGATTGTGGTAGAACCGCTCCGGGGCGGTGTACGCGGCCACCAGCACGTCGAACGCGGGGTACGCGTCGGCCGGATCGACGCGGTACCGCTCCAGGGTGCGCACCCAGCTCTTCTGCATCGACTCCAGTCGTTCGGGTGAGACCATGACGGATGAAAACTCCGGGTGATGCGAAAGGGCGAGTGCTTGCCGCGCGCGTCCGGCCGCGGGTATAGTTTAGTCACCCACTTCGCGCGCGTCCGTTAGTGTGGTCCGGTCACTCCGTGACCGGTCTTCTCTTGTGGCACAGACATTCCTGTCTGTGTGCTTGAAAGGTACAGCGGCACAGACAGGAATGTATGTGCCACGAAGAAGAAGCGAGAAGACCGGTCACGGAGTGACCGGACCACACGGCTGATGCCGGTTCCTCGGAGCGCTATGGCCGTACCCCCGCCCGCCCTCGAACACCGGCTCGCCGCGCTGGTGCCTCGCGTGCGGGCGCTGCGCGTGGCGCGCGGCGCCAGCGCGTGCGTCCTCGCGGCGGTCGGCGCCACCGCTTTCGTGCTGTTCGCCGACGCGCTCTACCCGCTGCCGGCCGCGGCCCGCGGGCTGTTCATCGCGGTGTGGGTCACCGCCCTCGGCGTCCTCGTGTGGCGGCTGGTGCTGCGCCCGTGGCACGCCGACATCTCCCTTTCCGATGTCGCGCGCGAGTTGGGAAAGCGCCTGCCGGAGTTGGGCGAGCGTCTCTCGGTGGTCGTGAGCGACGAGCAGAGCGAAACGTCCGACGCGGTGCGCGCCGCGCTCGCGGAGGACGCCGCCCGCCGCGCGAAGGCCGTCGATTTCGCGCGGGCCGTACCCGCGTACCCCGCGATGCTGCGCGCGTGCGGCGCGATCCTCGCCGTCCTCGGCTTCCTGATGGCGTCGGGACTCATCCCCAATAGCGCGGACCGGTGGCGGCGCGTCGTGATGCCGTGGTCGCGGCCCGCGAGCGCGAACGTCCGCGTCGTCGTCACGTCCGGCGAGCCGGTGGTGAAGCGCGGCGGCCCGGTCACGCTGACCGCGTTCGCGGAGAAGATCGACATCCACGCGAAGGCGCCCGACACCGCCACGCTGGTCTTTCGCGACACCTTCGACGCGCCCGAACAGCGCCTGCCGATGACCGCCGGCGGCACCGGCGCGTTCCACGTCACGCGCCCGGAGGTGCCCGACGACTTCGAGTACCGCGTGCAGATCGGAAGCGCGGCGAGCGAGTGGTTCCGCGTCACCGCGCTCGACGCGGTGGAACTCGCCGAGGAAACGCGGGTCGAGATCGTGTCGCCGGCGTACACCGGCCGCGCGAAGGCGACGCGGGACTTCGGCCCCCTCGACAACGTGCTCGAACACAGCGACATCACGCTCCGCCTGAAGTTCACGCGGCCGGCGTCGTCCGCGCACCTCGACTGGCAACCGAACGGCGACGCCAAATCGTTCCTGCCGGCGCTCGACCTCAGCCCGGACCGCCGGGGCGCGACGGCGACGTTCCGCGCCCTCCACAGCGGCGTCCTGCGTCTCGCGCTCGTCAACGAAGTAGACGGCAAGAAGCTCCGCACCGTCACGGCCATCGACGTGCGCGTCACGCCCGACAAGCCGCCGTGGTTCGAGCAGGTGTCCGGCGTCAGCCCGCGCCCGCGGACCGCGCGCCCCGGCGCACGCGTGCGCATCGACTTCGTCGCGCGCGACGACCTGAGCGTTACTGGCGCCGTGCTGGAATACATCCTCGATTCGTTCGACTCGAAATCGGTCACGATCCCCGTGCCGCTGACCGACGGCGGAACCGCGCGCGCCGCGGGTCACCTCGACTTCGATCTCGCGGGCAAGGGGCGCGAGGGCGGGACGATCCGCTTCCGCGTCCGCGTCACCGACAACCGGACGGTGGGCGAGTTGAAACTCGCCCCACAGGAAGCGTTCTACCCCGCGACCGGGTGGAGCGAATTGCGGCTGTCCGCCGGCGCCCCGCCGCTGAACGAGCAAGACATCGCCGGCCAGCGCGACGCGTTCCACGAAGCGGCCGACGGCGCGCGCCTCGCGGCGCGCGAGTGCGCGCAGACGGTCGCGTCGGTGCGCGCCGACGCGGACGGGCGCACCGCCCTCGCGGTCGATCAGTCCGCGCGTCTGAACAACTCGCGCGAACGAATCCGGCGCGCGGCCGCGGCGCTCATCGACCATGCCCGCGACGCCGCGCTCACGCCCGAACTGCGCCCGCTCGCGACCGGCGTGCGCGAGGTCGCCGACCGCGAGTTGAAGACCGCCGAGGACGCGATCAACAAGACCGAAACAGACGAGACCGGGCGCGCGGACGCGTTCGCGGTCGCGGTCAAGCAACTGGCCGACGCGGGCGACAAACTCGACGCGCTGCTCGCGCGGAACGCGCGGCTGGCGCGCGACCGGCTCGACCGCGCGAAGCTCGGCTCGCTGGCCGCGGATCAGGCCGCGCTCGCGGACGCCGCGAAAGCCGGTGGCGAAGACCTCCTCGCGCGTCAACAGGAGTTGGTCGTGCGGTCGCGGGCACTCGTCGCGGAGAGCGACCCGCTCCGCATCGCGGCCGAAGGCGCGAAGGGTAACGAGGCTCGCCGGCGCGCGCGCGCCGCTTCCGAACTATCAGCGTTACTGCGCGACCTCGACGGCGCGAGCCGGCGCACCGCGACCGGCGCCCGCGACGCACTTGTCGCCGACATCGCCCGCGATCAGGAGGCGGTCGCGGCGCGCGCCGCGACGCTGTTCGCCGCGCTCGACACCGCGGCGCGGCTGGCCGGCGTCGCCCCGCCGCGGCCGGACGACTTCCGCCGCGTCGCCGAACTCGCCGCCATCGGCAAGACCGTCGAGGCGCTCACGGAACTGGAGAAGCAGTCGCAGTCGCTCGACCGAATCGCGGTCGAGTTCGACCGGTGGGCCGCCGACCGCGCCGACCCGAAGCGCGGCGCGAAGCAGCTCGCGCGGTGGCAGGACGACCTGCTCGCCCGGCTCCGCGCCGCGACGAAGGGCGCCGACTTCGACGCGCTCCCAGACGACACGAAGACCGCGTTCCGCGCCGAGCAAAAGGCGGTTCACGCGGCGCTCGGCGCGCTCGCGCTGCCGCCGGACGCGGCGGTGAAGGCCGCGCGCGACAACGCCGCGATCCACACCGGCACGGCGCACGGCGCGCTCGCGGCCGACGGCCGCGGCGCCGAGACCGCGATGAAACTCGC
>CANLGS010000060.1 GCA_947490035.1 Gemmataceae bacterium | reverse complement strand
TCTGGTCTTCGGCCTTTAACTCCTCACTCCTCACTCCTCATCCCTCACTTCCAATGCTGGCCTTGACCGTCGCACATCTCTTTCGCTATCCGCCGGCCAATTCCACAGGTCCGCGGAGGTCGCCGTGCCCATCTCAAAGACGCTGCCGTTCCTTTTCCTGTCGCTCTGCGGGTGTACCCACCTCGGGGCCGCGAGCTTCGACCGGAACGCACTCCGCGAGCGGTTGAAGGACGGCTCCGTGCAGATGCCGGATTCGACCATCGCGGCGGCGCGCGACCTGAAGCCGCAACTGCGGTTCCCGTGCCGGATCGCGGTCTACCTCCAGCCCGAAAACGGCGACTGGCGCTGGACGCCGGAAGACAAGGCCGCGATGGAGGTGTGGGCGACCGCACTCAAGAAGGAAGGCATCGCGGCCGACGTGTTCACACTCCCGCAGATCCTCACGGCCAAAAGCGACAAGGGCGACCTGAAGGAACTCCGCGTCGCGGCGGCCAAGTGCGGGGCCGACGTGCTGCTCGTGATCCACGCCGCCAGCCAGACGACGAGCTACAAGAACTTCGCCGCGGTGTTCAACCTGACCATCGTGGGCGGGTTCGTCGTTCCCGGCAGCCACAGCGATTCCCTATTCGCGATCGAAGGCGTTCTCCTCGACGTGGACAACGGTTACATCTACACCGCGATGCAGGCGGAGAGCGTCGGGAAGATCATGCGGCCCACGTTCGTGATCGAAGACAAGGACGCGGTCGCGAAGGCGAAGACGAAGGCCGTGGCCGCGTTCAGCGACGACGTGTTGAAGCGGATGCGCGTGCTCGCGACGCTGCCGCCAGCCGCCGACCGCGCCGGGCGGATCATCGTCGAAGGCAACGAGCCGGCGAAGCCGGCGGAGGGTAAGGCGATCCCGATTTCAAACCTCGACTTGCGCCCCTCAGCCCCTCGGACGTGCCCGCGATCAAGCCGGCACCGGTCAACGCGGGCGGCGTGATGACCGGCATCACCGCGCCGCGGCCGCTGCCTTAGCGCGAATCTTGGCGAGCGGGGGGCGTAAGCCCCCTGTTGAACCCTAAAGCGCCATTTCGCTTCGAGGTTTAACAGGGGGCTTACGCCCCCCGCTCGCCTTTGAACGTGAGGCGTTCGACCACGCGGCGCGGGTATAATCCCTTACGGGCCGCTCGTCTTGCCCCGCGCGCGGGCGCCCCTATCAGTAACACCACCCGCGTGCGCCACCCGGAGCTTGTGATGTTCAGCGAGAACGGCGAGTACCTCGAAGAACAGTTTCGCCGCTGGCAACAAGACCCCAACTCGGTCGAACCCACCTGGCAAGGCTTCTTCGCGGGGATGCAGTTCGCCGGGAAGTTGCCCGGCTCCGGCGGGTCGGGCGAAGCGGCAAGCGGCGGCGGCGTCTCGTCCGACGTGCGCATCCAAACCGGCGTCGTGCGGCTCCTCAACTGGTACCGGCAGGCCGGGCACCTCCAGGCCGATATCGACCCGCTCGCCAGCGAACCGCCGCCGCCAAGCCCGCTCCTCGAGCTCGACAACTTCGGCCTCGCGGACAGCGACCTCGACCGCACCGTGGACGGCAGCATGTACTTCGGGCTGAACGGTCCGGTCGTGCTGCGCGACCTCATCGGCACGCTCCGCGCCACCTACTGCGGCACCACCGGCATCGAGTACATGCACATCGACTCGCTCGACGTGCGCAAGTGGATCGCGTCGCGCGTCGAACCGACGTGCAACCGGCCGATGCTCAAGTTGCGGCAGAAGTACCGCATCCTCTTCACGCTCCACGAAGCCGAGTTGTTCGAGAAGTTCCTGCACACCAAGTACGTCGGGCAGAAGCGGTTCTCCCTCGAAGGCGGCGAAACGCTCATCCCCATTCTCGACGCGATCACCGAGAAAGGGCCGTCGCTCGGCGTGAAGGAGATCATCATCGGCATGGCGCACCGCGGGCGCCTCAATGTGCTCGCGAACACCTTGCACAAGCCGTTCTCGGAAATCTTCAACGAGTTCGAGGACAACTACCTCCCGCTCTCGACGCACGACGGCGACGGCGACGTGAAGTACCACCTCGGGTTCTCCGCCGACGTGCGCACCGCCGACGGCGGGCAGGTTCACCTGTCGGTCGCACCGAACCCCAGTCACCTCGAAATCGTCGGGCCGGTGGTCGAAGGCCGCGTGCGCGCGAAACAGCGCCAGCACGCCGACACCGCGCGCACGACAGGCGTGCCGGTGCTGATCCACGGCGACGCGGCGTTCGCGGGTCAGGGCGTCATCATGGAGACGTTCAACCTGATGAACCTCGCCGGCTACCGCACCGGCGGCACCATTCACATCGTCGTGAACAACCAGATCGGGTTCACCACCAACCCGCGCGACAGTCGCAGCACGCAGTACTGCACCGACATCGCGAAGTTCGTGCAGGCGCCCATCTTCCACGTCAACGGCGAAGACCCCGAGGCGTGCGTCGCGGTGGCGGAGATGGCGCTGGAGTACCGGCAGGAGTTCAAGAAGGACGTGGTCATCGACGTGGTGTGCTACCGCCGGTGGGGACACAACGAGGGCGACAACCCCGGCTACACGCAACCGCTTCAGGCGAAGGTGATCGCCAAGAAGAAGCCGCTGTCGGCGGTGTACGCGGAGAAGCTCGCGGGCGCGCCCGGCGACCCCAGCGTGACCGCCGCCGTGATCGCGGACATCGGCCACGTATTCGACGCCAAGTTGGTCGAAGCGCTGCGCGACGCCGACACCATCGCCGCCGCGTACCGCAACGAACTGGAGACCGCGCACAAGCAAATCAAGGAGATGGTGAAGAAGGGCGAGAGCAAGAAGCGCGGCATGGAGGGCTTCAGCGGCCACTGGAAGGGCTTCACCAACCGCTACTCGCACGACGCCGTCGCGACCGGCGTGAGTGACGCGACCCTCGACCGCATCGCGACGGCACTCGGCACATTCCCCGACGGCTTCACCGTTCACCCGAACCTGCTGAAGACGCTCGTCGGGCGCGGCGAGAACATCAAGAAGCGCGCGACGGTCGATTGGGGCACCGGTGAAGCGCTCGCGTTCGGTGCGCTCGTGTTGGAAGGCACGCCGGTGCGCCTCAGCGGTCAGGACAGCCGGCGCGGCACGTTCACGCAGCGGCACGCGGTCGTGGTCGATTACGAGACCGGCGCGGAACACTTCCCGCTCAGCACCCTCGACTCAACGCAGGCCGCGTTCGACGTGTACGACAGCTCGCTCTCGGAAGCGGCCGTGATGGGCTTCGAGTTCGGCTACTCGCTCGACGACCCCGGTTCGCTGGTGATGTGGGAAGCGCAATTCGGCGACTTCGCCAACGGCGCGCAGGTCATCATCGACCAGTTCCTCACGTCGTGCGAGTCGAAGTGGAACCGGGCCAGCGGCCTCGTGCTGCTGCTGCCGCACGCCTACGAAGGCCAGGGCGCGGAACACTCTTCCGCGAGGCTCGAACGCTTCCTCCAGATGTGCGCCGAGGACAACATCCAGGTCGCGTACCCGACCACGCCGGCGCAATACTTCCACCTGCTGCGCCGACAGGTGCGGCGGAAGTTCCGCAAGCCGCTCGTGGTGATGACGCCCAAGAGCCTGCTGCGCCTGCCGGCCGCGGTGTCACCGGTCAGCGAGTTCGCGGGCAACATCAGCTTCCGCGAAGTGCTCGACGACAAGGCGAACCCGGATCAGGTGACGCGCGTGCTGGTGTGTTCGGGGAAGGTGTACTACGACCTCGCGAAGAAGCGCGACGAACTCGGCACGCAGGCGGTCGCGCTGTTGCGGCTCGAACAACTGTACCCGTGGCCGGAGGCGCAGCTCTCCGCGGCGCTCGGCCGCTACCGCCGCGCACGCGAGTTCGTGTGGGTGCAGGAAGAACCGCAAAACATGGGCGGGTGGACGTTCGTGGAACCGCGCCTGCGCGCGATGAACTTCCCGTTCGTGTACGTGGGCCGCGACGCCGGCGCCAGCCCCGCGACCGGTTCGCACCACGTCCACGAGAAGGAACAGACGTTGCTGGTAGAGGGCGCGTTCGCGCCGACGCCGTCGGGCCCGATCGGTCCGGGGTGGGTCGGTTGGAACGCGCCCAACGGCAACGGCACCCACGGCGCGAAAACGGACACCGCGAAGGCGTAAAAGCCGCTCGCGGCTTCGCAAGTCGTATTCCGAGGACAGCACATGCCAGTCGAGCAGGTGACGGTGCCGAAGGCCGGCGAGTCGATCACCGAGGCCACGCTGAACCGCTGGTTCGCGCCCGACGGCGCGTTCGTGCAGGCCGACCAGCCGCTCTTTGAGATGGGCACCGACAAGGCGTCGCAGGAGGTCGTCGCGCCGGTCGCCGGGGTGGTGAAGCACCTCGTGAAGGAAGGCGAGACGGTCGCCATCGGCGCGACGGTCGCGCAGATCAACACCGACGCGAACGCGCCGGCCGCGGCCCCCGCGACTGCGCAGACTCGGGGGGCTGACGCCCCCCGCTCGCCCAAGCAGGAAGGGATTCCGTCGCCGGCCGCGGCGCGTGTGCTCGCGGAAGCCGGCGTGAGCGCCGCCGACGTGACCGGCACCGGCCCCGGAGGGCGCATCCTGAAGGAAGACGCGGTCTTGGCTTCTTCCGAGGCGAGCGGGGGGCGTAAGCCCCCTGTTGAAACACCCCCCGCGAACGGCGCGCCGCCCAAGCAACAACCAACGCAACAGGGGGCTAACGCCCCCCGCTCGCCAAGTCAGCGCACGACCCGCGAGCCGATGTCGAAGATTCGCAAGACGATCGCGTCGCGGTTGCTCGAGAGCCAGAACACCACCGCCACGCTGACCACGTTCAACGAAGCGGACATGACCGCGATTCAGGAGCTGCGCGCGAAGTACAACGTCTCGTTCGAGAAGAAGCACGGCACCAAGATCGGCTTCATGTCGGTGTTTGTGAAAGCCGCAATCGAAGCGCTGAAAGCGTTCCCGCTGGTGAACGCCAAAATCGACGGCGCTGATATTATTCACCAGCACTTCTACGACATCGGCGTCGCGGTCAGCACCGAGAAGGGGCTGATGGTGCCGGTCATCCGCAACGTCGATCAGATGGGCTTCGCGGACATCGAGAAGGCGATTGCGGCGGTCGCGAAGAAGGCACGCGACAACAAGATCACCGTAAATGACCTCGAAGGCGGCACGTTCACGATCACCAACGGCGGCGTGTTCGGGTCGATGCTCAGCACGCCGATCCTGAACCCGCCGCAGTGCGCGATTCTTGGTATGCACACCGTCCAGAAGCGCGCCGTCGTGGTGAACGACCAGATCGTGATTCGCCCGATGATGTATCTGGCGCTGAGTTACGATCACCGGTTGATCGACGGCCGCGAAGCCGTGCAGTTCCTCGTGCGCATCAAGGAATGCGTGGAGAACCCGGAACGCATCCTGTTTGAAATCTAATATTCACCGCAGAGACCGCGGAGACCGGAGAGGAAAAGCAGAGAGTTCAGAACAGGCTTGTTTTCAACTCTCATGTTTTTCTTCTCCGGTCTCCGCGGTCTCTGCGGTGAATAATTCTTGAGGTATTCATGGCGGAGCAATACGACTTGGTGGTGATCGGCGGCGGGCCGGGCGGGTATACCGCCGCGATCCGCGCAGCGCAGCTCGGCCTCAAGGTCGCGTGCGTCGAGAAGCGCGCGAACAAGGCGCTCGGCGGCGTGTGTCTCAACGTCGGGTGCATTCCGAGTAAGGCGCTGCTCGATTCGAGCGAGATGTACGAAACCACGCTGCACAAGTTGGGGCGTCACGGTATCAAAGTCGGCAGCGTGGCGCTCGACCTCGAAACGATGCTGAAACGCAAGGACAAGGTCGTTAGCGAACTTACCGGCGGCGTCGGCTACCTGTTCAAGAAGTACGGCGTGACACCGGTGTTCGGCTCCGCGAAGTTGCTTGCGGGCAACAAGGTTGAGGTCACGACGGCAGAGAACGCGAAGCTGCTGTTCGAGGCGAAGAACACACTGCTCGCGACCGGGAGCGAAAGCACCGAACTGCCGTTCATGAAGTTCGACGGCAAACATATCGTCAGTTCCACGGAAGCGTTGAACTTCAACCCGGTGCCGAAGCACCTCATCGTCGTCGGCGGCGGCTATATCGGTCTTGAGTTAGGCTCCGTCTGGAAGCGCCTCGGTAGCGAAGTGACCGTGTTAGAGTTCTTGCCACGTATCCTCGCGATCTGTGACGGAGAGATTGCAAGCGAAGTTCACAAGTTGCTCGTGAAGCAAGGATTTGAGATCAATGTTGATACAAAGGTGACCGGCGCGACGGTGAAGGGCGATTCGGTCACGGTCACGGCTCAGAGCAAGGACGGCAAGACGCTGAAAGTGCAAGGCGACCGCGTGCTGGTCGCGGTCGGGCGCCGGCCGTACACGGCGGGTCTGGGACTCGATGATGTCGGCGTGAAAACCGACGCGAAGAGCGGTCGCGTCGAGGTGAATGAGCACTTTCAAACGTCGGTGCCGGGCGTGTATGCGATTGGTGATCTCATCACCGGACCGATGCTCGCGCACAAGGCAAGCGAGGAAGGCGTGGTGTTCGCGGAGACGCTCACCGGCATGAAGCCGCACGTCAACTACGACGCGATTCCATCCGTCATCTACATCTGGCCGGAAGTCGCGAGCGTCGGCTTGACAGAAGAGCAACTGAAGGAGAAGGGCGTCGAGTATCGCGTGGGGAAGTTCAAGTTCAGCGCGACCGGCCGCGCGAAGGCGATGGACGAGCAAGACGGGTTCGTGAAAGTGTTGGCCGACGCGAAGACGGATCGCGTGTTAGGCGTTCACATCTTGGGTCCGCGCGCGTCCGATCTGATCGCGGAGTGCGTGACGATCATGGAGTACAAGGGCAGCGCCGAGGACATCGCCCGCTGCACGCACGCCCACCCGACGCTGAGCGAAGCCGTCGGCGAAGCGGCCCGCATGGCGTGGAGCGGCAAACCGCTGAACTCGTGAGGATGCGGCCATGACTGTGGAAGAGTGGGAGAGATGCGGCGATCCCAGAGATATGATGCCACAGTTTCAGTACTATCGGCCCTTCCGCAAGTTCCGACATCTTGTGTGTGCCTGCCTCCACACCGTTGATGATGAACTGAAGGCTGCACAGCTTACACACTTCGTTGAGGTTGTTGAGCGCGCAGCGAACGAAACAATTTCAGAAGATGAGCGAAGCGACGCAGCGCAGGAGCTTCTTCGCTTGGAGTACATGGACCTAGATGCCGGGCAACTCATCGCCACCCTCCGGCACGCACTCTATGAGGAGAGCGAACAGCTACCGAGCGGGATTGTCGCAGGCGCGGTTTGGGGCTCTCTCAGCGCGATTGACGAATTGATGGGTTTCAATCAAGGTCGATTCGGGACGGAAAACGGTTTGCTCTACTCGGCACTCGTTCGTGACATCTTCGGGAACCCGTTCCGCCCCATCGTCTTCGATCCCACGTGGCGCACTTCAACTGCTGTCGCGCTGGCGCGGGGCATTTACGACGACCGCGCCTTCGACCGGATGCCGATCCTCGCGGACGCGCTCCAAGACGCCGGCTGCGATAGCGACGACACCCTCAACCACTGCCGCGCGGACACGGTTCACGCTCGCGGGTGCTGGGTCGTGGACGCGGTGCTGGGGAAAGCGTGACTGACTTGATCCCGCGAACCCAGGCCGGTGGCCTGGGCTGAGGAAGACCGGTCCTTCAGACCTACAAGACGAGCTGCCCATGCGCCCGGCCGAAGTGTTCAAGTTCTGCCCGCGATGCGCCGCGCCGCGTTTGCCCGAGAACGTCGGGCAGTCGCCGCTGCGGTGCGCGGCGTGCGGGTTCACGTATTACTTCGGCCCGACGGTCGCGGCGGCCGCGTTCGTGTCGCGGCCCGACGGCCGCGTGCTGTTCATCCGCCGCGCCAAAGACCCGTCCGCGGGCAAACTCGGCGTCCCCGGCGGGTTCATCGACTTCGGCGAATCGGCCGAAGAAGGGATGCGCCGCGAGGTGCGCGAAGAGGTCGGCCTGGAGATCCAACGCCCGCGCTTCGTCATGTCGTTCCCCAACACGTACCTCTACCGCGACGTGACGTACCTGGTCGTGGACCTGTACTTCACGGCCGACGCGATCAACCCGGAAACCGCTCAATCGCTTGACGGCGTCGCCGGCATCGAGTGGCGGTTCCTGCGCGACGTGGCCGACGAAGAACTCGCGTTCGATTCCATGCGGGTCACGGTCGCCGTGCTTCGCGCCGGAATCGCCTAGAGTCTGGCGTCTCGCGTCGCGGTTAGGTAGGATGTCTCTGCGCCGCCATTCTCGTCATCGTTTCGTGGGTTGTTGCCGCCTCGCCGTGGGAGTGCCGAATGTCCGTGTCGTACACGTGCCCCAACCCCGAGTGCGGGGTCGTGCTGAAGACGCCCGCCCGCGTGCAGGTCGGCAAGTCCGTCAAGTGCCCGAAGTGCAACAAGATGTTCGTCCCGGAACCGGGCGACAAGGAGAAAGAGAAGGAAGCGCCGGCGGGCGTGCTGAAACTGGTCGATGAGCCGAAGAAGCCGGCCGCGCCGCCGCCGCCCAAGAAGCCGTACGAGGACGACGACGACGAGGACGCCGCGTCGGTCAAGAAGGGCTACGGCGTCATCGCCGAGACGGATCAGGAGAAGGAAGAGTCCGAGAAGCACAAGCCGCAGTTCGGCGAGATCCAGGACAAGTTCAAGAAGAGCGCCCGCGGCCCCGCGATGGGCCTGCTGGTCATGCCCAGCAACCTGCTCACGCTCGAAGGGCTGATTACCGGCGTCGCCGGCATCGGCATGTTCGTGCTCGGGATGTGGCCGCTCGTGTTCAACGACGCCCCGCCCGACGAGGAAGAGGTCGAAGGCGCGATCGTCTACATGATGCTCGGCGTGGTCACCCTGTTCTGGGGCGCGATGGTCTGCTTCGGTGCCAGCAACATGCAAGAACTGTCGTCGTACCCGTGGGCGATGGTCGGGTCGGTCATGGGCGTTCTCCCGTTCCTGGGTATTGGCATCTACGCCATCATCATGCTCCAGAACCCGGCCGTGAAGGATGGCTTTGTAGAGGGCGAGGGCGGCGTCGATGAAGAAGAGGACGACAACAAGGACAAAGGCAAGGGCAAGAAGGACGACGATGACGACGACGACGACGACGACGACGACGACGACGACGACGAGAAGGCCAGGAAGGGAAAGAAGAAGGGCAAGGAGAAGGAAGACGCCGGGAAGAAGCCGGCCAAGAAGCTGACGAAGAAGATGAGCCGGGACGAGGACGACGAATGACGCCCGCCGATCCGACCGACGCGGAGTTGCTCGCCCGGTTCCGCGCCGGCGACGCGGCCGCGCTCGACCCGCTGTTCGCGCGCTACGAGGAGCCGGTGTTCCGGTTCCTGTTCGGCGTGCTGAAGGACCACCACGAGGCCGAGGACGCGCTGCAAGAGACGTTCGTGCAGGCGCTCCGCCGGGCCGACTCGGTCGCGGGCGAGACGTTCCGCGGGTGGCTGTTCACGGTCGCGTACCGGCAGGCGATGCTGCTGAAGCGCAAGGCGAAGCGGCTGCCGGCGCAGGCCGACCCGCTCGCGCTCCTCGGTTTGGTGGGCGACGAACCGGCCGACCGGAAAGCGAGCGCGGCCGACGACGCACGCCAACTGCACGAGTTGCTGAACCTGCTGCCCGAAGCGCAGCGCGCGGTGATCGCGGCGCGCGTGTTCGACGGCAAGACGTTCCGCGAGGTGGCGGCGGCGCTCGGGTGTCCGCTCAACACCGCACTGGCCCGGATGCACGACGGCCTGAAGAAGCTCCGTCAGTTGTGGGAGGCGCGACATGCGTGAGCCGACCCTCCAGACGACCGCGCTGCGCTACGCGGCCCGCGACCTGCCTCCCGCGGAAGCCGAGGCGTTCGAGGCGCGGCTCGCGGACGACCAAGAGGCGCGCGACGCGCTCAGCGAAGCCGTGCGCCTCTCGGCCGCGGCGCTCGGCCAGAAGCCGCTGCGCCCGCACCCGTCGTTTCGCGCGCTGCTTCGCGCGCGACTGAACTGGGACGGTTCCCGCGGCGGCCCGCTCGCGTGGGCCGGACTCGGCGCTGTTGTGGTCGCCGCCTGCACGCTCGTCGGGCTGTCGCTGGCCGACCGCACTCAACCGATGGCGAACGCGCCCGCCGCGTCGGTTCCGCTCGAAGCGGTTCCCGCGCCGCGCCCCACGGAAGTCGCGGTCGCGCCGGAGCCGCGCGAGGTGGTCGCGCACGTCGCCGCCGAACACCCGGCCACGTCGCCGTGCGGCGGGGGCGAGACGTACCGCACTGTGGCCGAAATCTGGGCCGACCTGAGTACGCCCGAACACGCCGAGAAGACGCGCGACGACGAACTCCGCTGGCGCCAGAAGGTGCGCGACCTCGCCCACCCGCAGCACGTCTCCGCCGCGAGCAAGGCCGACGGTCGCGCGCCGTGAGCGTCTCCATTCGTCCGCGCTGCCGCATCCGGCGCAAAGGATTCCCATGTCGAACACGGCGTTCGTTCGCGTCATCGCGGTCGCGGTGATCGCTCTGTTCCCGTGCGCCGCGCAGGCCGAACCGCTTCCCAAATTCACCGAGGAGCGCGAAGCCGCGGCGCTGCACTTCGTCCGCAAGCACTGCCCCGAACTCGTTCCCCTGCTCGACGATCTGAAGAAGACCGCGCGCGTGTCCTACGAACTCCAGATTCGCGAGACGTTTCAGGTGACGGAATTGCTCGCGGACCTGGACGACCCCAAGCGGGCCGAGTTGGAACTGAAGATGTGGAAGGCGGAGAACAAGGCACTGGTGTTGGTGGCGAAGCTGGCGAACCCGCAGGAGCCCACCCGCAAGGCGGTGGAGGAGCAACTTCAGGCGCTCGCGAAGGAGTTGGTGGAACTCGAACTGCAGTCGCTGGAACACCGCGTCGAAGTGTTGCGCACGGAGTTGGCCTCCGCGAAGGATGACCTGGCGAAGTTCCGCGACAACCTCGACCGCACCGCGAAGCAGCGCTACGAGGCGCTGCTGGAGAAGGCGAAGAAGAAGAAATAGGAAGAGGGGGAGACAGGGAGACAGGGAGACAAGGAGACAAGGAGACAGGGAGACAGGGAGACAGGGAGACAGGGAGACAGGGAGACAGATACCACTCCACTTTGAGGAAGAGCAATGGGCCAGCAAATCAAATGGGCGCAACCGGTCTAGCGCTCAAGCAATCATTGTCCACTCGATCCCTTTCAACACCTGCCGGTGCGGGTACATCCGCTGTGTCTCCCGCTCGATGCGGTGGCCTTGG